>JAUWLK010000070.1 GCA_030613745.1 Flavobacteriaceae bacterium
GAAATGTTTTTTTTTCTAATTAAAAATTTGAGTTCATTTGCTAATTCCCCTTTTATTTCTTTTTGTATATAAATTTTTTCAAATTCTTTGTCAGAATTTATAGCTTCAATTATTGCTCTTAAACCAAAAATTATTGTTGAATCATTTTCCATGTGGTAAAAATACATATAATTAAGAAATGTTAACCATACTAAATAAAAGAGTATAAAAGAAACCTTATATAAAAAAACCATCACGCCGAAGCGTGATGGAATTAACATATAAAAAGTGTCTAATCTAAATTATATATTCTTATTTTTAGTTTCCTTGACCATTAATATCCCAGAAAACTCTTGAGTCTAATGCATCACCACCCATTGCTGAAGTAGCATCATTATAGTTAGCTTCATTAATATTTGGTTCAGATAAAGGATAAATATAACGTCTTGGTACAGGTAATTCTGAAACTACAGGACGATTCATTGTGTTAGGATAATCTAATAATTTCCAACTTGCCCAAGCTTCGAATCCTCTAGCATATAGAGATAACCATTTTTGAGTACCAATAGATTTTTTCCAATTTTCACTGTCATAAGCAACACTTTCTTGATCTAAATAATCCTCAGCATCATCTGAAGAAAGACCCCAATATAGAATATTAGCGGTTACTGCTGCATTATAATGTTCCTCAGCATCACTACCTATTAAATTACGTGCAGCTGCTTCAGCCATTAAAAATTCAACTTCAGAGTAACTGAATAAAAGCCCTTCAAAATCTTCTGTGTGGAATAAATCACCAACGTGAGAATAATTACCCCAAGTATTATTATCACCATAAGGTCCACCTAAATAATCAACCCATATAGGATCAGCATCTGGGTCTTCTTCAATATTAAAAGGTCCGTTATCGCCAATATAAACAGTTATTCTTGGGTCATTTAAAGGAACTATAATGTCAACAAAAGTGTTTGCAATGACAAAATCTTTACGACCTGATTGTACCAAACTTACCCATAAAGGGTTAGTGTTTGGAGGTGTACCTTCAAAAGGAAAAGCAGCATTATCTGATTTTTCAGTAAAAACACCGCTATCAATAGCTTCGTTAGCCATTGTAGCAGCCATACCACCATCAAAATCAGAAATACGAACAGCCATTTTTAGTTTTAATGAATTTGCAAATTTAACCCATTGTGCAGTTGATCCATGATATAATAAATCAGCACCACCAAATGAGCTGCCACCACCGTTAAGTTGTGCTATTGCTCCATCTATTCTTGCAAATAAATCCATATAAATAGCTGCATCATCATCATATTTAGGTACAATATTATTATTACCTTGTAATGCTTCAGTATAAGGTATATTACCAAAAGTATCAACCAATATTTGCCAAGTATAAATTTGCATTAAATTTGCAATAGCCAATTGATTGGCTTTGGTAGTTGCATCTAATGATTCATCTGCAGAAATAATAACCATAGCCTGATTTAAATCAGACAATACATCTGTATACAGATCATCCCAAAAATTACCACCAATATCTCTACCTTCTAAATCATAATTAGCTTCATCAGTATAAGTTGTTTCCGTCCAGTGTTGCGCAAACATTTTAAAAATGTTTGTGTTAACATCTGTGCTTTGCATTCTAACTGCAAGCGCTTTTTGCGCACTTGTGAATAAAAAACTACCACTAACAGCGCTAGGATTTTTTTGATCAATATTCCAACCCTCAAAGTCTTCACAAGAAATGGTTGTCATGCCTATCAATAAGGCAAATAAAATTATTTTTTTCATTTTTTTCATTTTTAAAATTCGATTTTAACACTAAATCCATAATCTTTTGTTGATGGGTAAGCTCCAGATTGGTAACCTTGAATGTTACCTGAACTTAATCCTGCTTCAGGATCAGCATATGGAACACTTGAATCAATTAACCAAAGATTTCTACCAGATGCGGTAAATGTCATTGATTGAATTAAGCTTTTACCAAAAACGTCATTACCTAATCTATAAGATAAAGCAACTTCTCTTAATTTGATAAATCCAGCATCATAAACATGTTGTTTATTTATAGCTCTTGCCCAACCCCAAGGATTAGCATACCAACCAGCATAAGCTCTTACAGTATTTGGCGTACCATCAGCTTGAACACCAGGTAAAATTACACCACCACCTTGACTTACTGGATCACGTAAAGGATTACCTAAGTCATTTAAACCAGCAGTATTTGCATAAACACCGGTACCTTGACCATACCATTGGTCTAATGAGAATAAATCACCACCTTTTTTCATATCAATTAAGAAACTAAATGATAAGTTTTTATAAGTAAAACGGTTGTTTAAACCACCAGTCCAATCAGCTTGATAGTTACCAATAACATGTGTACCTACAGCTTTATCGTAGTAACCATTTTCTTTTACTACAGGTTGACCATCAATATAAACAAAGTCTGAACCTCTAATAGTTCCATAAGGCTCACCAACTGTAGCATTGATAGAAACTCCACCTTGTAATGAAGTTAATTCCATATTTGTTAAACCTTGAGGTAATTCTAATACTTCATTTTCATTTTTAGCCCAGTTAAGATCAATTCTCCATTCAAAGTTTTCAGTTTTTACAGGAGATCCCCATAAAGTTACCTCAACACCTTTATTTTGAGATTTACCAGCATTTAACCATTGTCTACCAAAACCAGTAGATGTTGAAATAGTTACAGGTGTAAGTAAATTATTATTTGTTTTATCATATACTGATATATCAAATCCTAATCTGTTTTTAGCAAATGCCATTTCTATTCCAATTTCTAATTCATCAGAAGTTTCTGGTTTTAAATCAGGATTATTATTATTAAAAGGTTGAGATGCTATAGGTTGTCCACCGATAGGTGTGCCTAAATTAAATGTATTTAATACTCTGTAAGGAGAAGTACCATTACCAGTTTTTGCCCAACCAGCTCTAATTTTACCTAATGATAACCAGTTAGCATCTAATAAACTAGAGAATACAAAACTGGCAGAAACACCACCATAACCTTGTGTGTCAGTTTCTCTAGGTAATGATGAAAATCTATCTAATCTGTAAGAAGCTTCTACGAATAAAGTATTAGCCCAACCTAAAGAAACATTTGCAAAATAACCATCAACACCAAGATTAGCATCATATTCTCCAGGTGCATTAATTGAATTTTTAGAATTTTCAAGTGAGTATAAACCAGGTAAATTTAATCCACCATTGGTTACTGCTCTTATAGAAGAAACATGTTCTCTTCTTATGTTACCACCTAATGTAGCTCTTACATTTAAATCATCAGTTATGTCTTTATTAAAATTTAACATTAAGTCATAGTTGTTTTCATTATAGGATCTGTTGTATCTTTCATATTTTGAAACATCAACACTACCAACATTGATTCTTTCTTCTTGTAATTCTGAGTAATTGTCTAAAGTAACTCTACCATAAATACTTAACCAGTCGTTAATTTCATAATTTAAAGCTACATGACCGATTACACGATTTCTTACATCAGTTTGGAAATTTTCATAACGTGTCCAGTAAGGGTTATCAAAAAATATTGGACCTGCATCTGTATTTGTTGGATCAGTAGCATTCCAGGTAATATTTTTACGAGTAGCAAAATATGCATCTTTTTGATCTTGTATATCAACATTTACCTGAAACCATTGTTTGAATGATTGCATTGGGTTTAATCCATCATAACCGGTACCGTAACGACCTTTACCTTTTGTTTTGATATAAGAAGCTTTAATATTAGCAGTTAATTTATCAGTTAAATTATAACTAGCTCCAAAATCAATATTGTCTCTTATTATTTCACTATTTGGTAAAATACCTGATTGATTCATTTTTGTATAACCCAACCTAAAATTACCTTCTTCATTACCACCACTTAAAGAAACACTATTTGTTATTACAGTTCCTGTTTCAAAAAATGTTACTGGGTCATTTTCACCAGCAACCCATGGAGTTGGTTGTAAATAAGTATCTAATTCAGGATACCATGAATCCCATTGATAAACCATTAAATTTGGATCAAATGCAGCACCCATTGATGCATCTTCTGTTGAAGGTGTAACTAGATCAACTGAACCATCACCATTCATATCAATTTCAAAGAAATACCCAGTTGGATCATCATAAAAAGGACCATAACCAGCACCATATTCATGTTGGAATTCAGCAAAAGTATCTTCATTCATTTTATTGAACATAACAGATGAGTTTATTGTTACGCCAATACCTTTTTGACTTTTCCCTTTTTTAGTAACAATTAAAATTACACCATTACCAGCTCTTGAGCCGTATAGTGCAGTTGCAACACCACCTTTTAATACATTAATTGTTTCAATATCGTCTGGATTAATATCCATTGCGGCATTACCATAATCGTAACCACCTCTACCTGTAGTTTGATTACCTGTGTTGGTATTTGAGTTACTTACAGGTACACCATCAATTACGAATAAAGCTTGGTTGGTACCAAATAAAGAAGAAGTACCACGAATAACAACGTTTGCAGATCCACCCATTGTACCACTACTTTTAACTTCAATACCAGCAACTTTTCCTGATAATGAGTTAACGAAGTTAGGATCTTTAACAGTGTTAACTGCATCTCCATCCACTTCTTGAGTAGCATAACCTAATGATTTTTTCTCTCTTTTAATACCCAATGCAGTTACAACAACTTCATCTAAAGTATTATCAGCAGTAATCATTGTTACATTAATTACGTTATCGGTTCCAACAACTCTTGTTACAGTTGTCATACCAACAAAACTATACCGAATAGTACTACCGGTATCAGCAGTAATGGTATAGTTACCGTCAAAATCTGTTTCAGTACCGGTTGTGGTACCTTCAATTAATACACTAACTCCTGGTAATGCACCTGTTTCATCTGAAACAGTACCAGTGATAGTTCTTTCTTGTGCAAATGTAAATTGCACTACAAACGCTAGTAAAAGCGTCAAAATTCCACTTAACTTTGTTTTCATTATATAAATTATTTGAATTAATTTGTGCCAAAAATCTTAATAAAAAGTTAATTAACCTATTTTTTTAACATAATATTTGTAAAAAAAAGTTAAAATTTTGTTAAGAACAAAGGCGTTTACATGAAAAGAGATGTATTATTTAGTATAAGGTTGCGTGTTAAAGTTTTTTGTTTGTTCACACTTGTTAATCTATAGTGTTTTGCATAAGAATTAGGTGTATATAAATTAATAAAAAAACCATCACGTTTTAGCGTGATGGTTTTAAAATATATAAAGATGTCTAATCTAAATTATATATTATTGGTTGATAGGAGTAGGAACAAATAAATCTATTAATCCAGGGAAATTATCATTCGCATTTATTTCAACTTGCGGATAATAAAAACGTTGTGGTATAGTAGTGTGTCCTGTTCCTTTGATTGGTACATCAAGCATATTGTTAGTACGACGTGTATCATGGAATATTTGTAATGAACCTGGTAAAGAAAGATATTTTTCTTCTAAGATTTCTTTTAATAAGTCATCTCCTGAAGAAGCTGAATGAGGGAATCCTCCACCATAAGTAGCTTGTAAATAATCTCTAACATCATTAAAAGGAGTTAAAGCATCTCCGCCAGTTCTTTGTGCTGCTTCTGCTTCAATCAATTTTGTTTCAGCCCAAGTAACAATTTGAAAAGGAGCATCTGCTGCAAAAAAACCATCATCAGTTGTGTTCAATTCATCTCCATTTGAAGTTGCTTGAAAATAAGCAGCGGCTCTATTAGCATCACCAGGAGTATTTAATAGCCTTGCTCTTACACCAGTAATTAAGTTAAACATATTAGAATTATTTACCGTTAAATAACCTGATCTGTCTACTTCTATAAATTGCCAGTATAAATTTCTTGCACCTGTTGCATCATTGTGAGAAGATAATAAATCAGCTGATGCACTACTAATTCCTAATTGCGCTTCTGATAATGCATTAGCATAATCTTTAGCAACTAAGTAGTATCTTGCTTTTAATGAATGTGCTACCTCTGCCCATAAAGCACTATTAGCTACAAATACAGGAGTACCGTAAACATTTCCTACAGATGAATTACCCACATTCCCTATTGCATCGTTTAATAAACTTTGTACCGCAGTAAATACAGATTCTTGTGTATCATACGTTGGGTCAGGATAAGTTAAGTAATCAAAAGCGGTACTATAAGGTACATCACCCCAAAGTGCCGCAGCCTCACCCATTAATAGTGCTTCCATAATTTGAGAAACACCCACTAGTAAAACATCACCACTTTCAATACCTGATTCTTTTGCTAATCTTGCTTGTGTAACTCCATCTGCATAAAGATCATCCCATGCATCATCAAAATCATTGGCAACTACATCATAATTGTCAACAGTAATGTATTGTCTGTCCGATCCAGTAAATTGATCGGTAAAAATTCCTCCAAAACGGGAAGAATTACTTCCTGATAACTTAGCTACTTCTAATTGTGACTGCCCTATTAGTAAAACTCCGGGAGCAGAAGTAAAGTTGTTAGGATCTTCATTTATTCCATCTGTATAATTGCTGCAAGAAAATAAGGAAAATCCTAAAGCAAATAACAGAATATATGTTTTAATTGTTTTCATAATTATATATTATATTAAAATCCAAATTTAAGTGTTACTATAAAAGATTGGGTAGCAGGGTTTGTAAAATAATCTAAACCTCTACCTTTAGTTGCTCCTGTTAAATTAATATCAGGGTCAAATCCTTCAATATCTGTCCAAAGAAATAAATTTCTTCCGGTAAGTGTTATATCAAAATGAGATAGACCGGTTTTTGAAATTAAGTCTTGTGGAAATGAATACCCTAATGAAAGTTCTCTCAATCTTGTCCAAGAAGCATCTTGTACAAAAGTTTCACCTTGGTTTCCAAAACCACCACCATTACTCAAATACCATTCTTCAGTTAAGGCAACATCATCACCTCCAAAGTTTTCAATATTTCCTCTAAAGGTAGTTCCTGCAGTAATTGTTCTTCCGTCAAAAGTCTGTAAGTCTGATGTTGCGGTAGTTTCATTGGCAGTTATAGGATCAATACCGAAATATCTTAATACTCCTGTGGTACCTGTCCAATGATCATTTCCTTGTGAAGTTTCGAACTGAGCTGATAATGTAAATCCTTTAAAACGTAAGGTAGTACCTAAACCACCAATCCAGTCTGGATTTGGATCACCTAAAACTTTTTGTTCAGGGTCAACTAATGGAAAACCATTAACATCTAATTGATAATTTCCAGAACCATCTGTTAAGAATCCGTTACCCCATAAAGAAGCCATTGCTTCACCTTCAACTACAACTGAAGATACACTTGTAAAACCAGCTAAAAATACTGATGTTACTCCTGCTAGATCAGTAACGACATTTTTATTGTGCGAGTAAAATCCATTTATATCCCATGAAAAATCTTCATTTGAAAATAAATTCAAACCTAAATCAATCTCTAATCCTTTATTGGTTATTTCAGCTGCATTAGTAGGTGTTGAAGAGAACCCAGTTGTAGGAGCTACATCAACAAATAAAATTGCATCTTCAGTAACTCTGTCATAATAAGTTACACCAAGGCTAACTTTGTTTTTAAACAATTTAAAATCACCACCAATTTCAAATTCTTTAACTCTTTCTTCTTTTAAGTCAGGATTACCTAAAGTAACTGATCTGGTAAAAGGATTACCATAAGCAGCTGCGCTAAACCCATCACCCCATGATGATCCAATTCCACCAGGGCCAAAAGTAGTACTGGTTGCATATGCACCCGGTTCAATACCTATTTCACCATAAGATGCTCTTAATTTACCAAAGTTCAAGAAATCATTTTCTCCAAGAATTTCAGAGAATTTCCAACCTAAAGAAACACTAGGATAGAATAAATTATCTTCTAATGTAGAAGGTCTTTCGTATCTACCGGTTACACTAACTAAAAGTTGGTTAAATAAATTAAAGTTTGCAACAGCGTAAACACCGTGTTTTTTGGTTTCTGATTTAAATGAACTTGGTAATTCATTTTCTGCTGTTGTGTTTCCAAAAATTCTTAGATCACCTACATCAGGGTTTGTAAAACCAATCGATTCACCACTCATTCTTGCGTATTGACTTCTGTCAAAGGAAGTTCCTATGATCCAATCAAAATTAAAAGCATCATTTATATCATGATTACCTTGAGCAAAAACATTAAAATTCTCAGTTTTTTCTGTAATATCATCTTGGTAGTACTCTCCATTTCCTTCACCAGCTGAAAATACAGGGAAGAAAGTTTCTCTATGGTCATTATAATAATCTAAACCATATCGTGCTGTTATTTTAATATTATCTTTTACTTGCCAATTTAATTCAGGAGCTATTGTAAAACGATTAACTTTATTAGGGTTGTCTTGTTCATTAATAGTCCATCCAGGGTTATTATATGTAGGTTTACCGTTACCTAAATATCTTCTGTAACCTCTATGAGAGTTTGGTGTAGGAACATTATTAGAATCATAATAAGTACCTATATAATCTCTATTATCAAAATCAGGAGAAGTTCTTAAGTATCCTAAATATAAACCTGATAAGTTTGAACCTTGTTGAATTCTATCCGATGCAATATATGCATAATAAGTACTAAATTTAGCTGTAAATTTTTCTGAAAGCTGTACATTATGATTTAATCTTAAGGTATTTCTATTGTAGCTAGACTTTCCTCTTATGATACCATCTTGAGTCCAATTAGAAAAACTCATGAATGTATTACTCTTTTCATTACTAAAACTTACACTTACAGAATTATTGTAGGTCATTCCAGTACCGAATACCTGATCACGATTCGTGTCATTATAAACGGTATTGTCATTTTTGTTAATAATAGGGTAAATTGTATTACCTGTTGTATATGATTCAAACCTTTGGTTGCCAACTTGTACATCATCAGGAGCACCTGAACGACTTGCTATTTTATCTCCCCATGATAAACTTGTATTAGGAACAAAAACTGCAGCATCTGATGAAAAATCACTACCGCCATACCACCATAAAGGAAAACCCTGACCATAAATACCTTGTTTGTCAAACTCAACATTGATTTTGTCATATGCTATTGAGCTAGATACTTCAACACTAGTTTTTCCTGCTTTACCTTTTTTAGTTTGAATAATAATTACTCCATTGGCAGCACCAGTTCCCCAAACAGCAGCAGCAGCAGCACCTTTCAGTATGGTTACTTTTGCAATATCTTCTGGGTTAAAGTCATTTAAACGTGATTGTTCTGTTACACCTGCAGTACCACTACTTTGAATGTTCGTATTTGCATTTGAAACTGGTATACCGTCAATTACAATTAAAGGAGAAGAAGAACCGGTTATGGTATTTTGACCTCTAATTTGAATGTAAGCACCTGCACCTGGATCACCACTACTTTTTGTAATTTTTAAACCAGATGTTTTACCAGCCAAACCTTGAATTAAACCAGATTCACCAGATTTTGTTATTAATTCTGGTTTTACTGTAGTAGAAGAACTCAAGTCATCTTCTTTTTTAATCTCTAAACCTAATGCAGTTAAAACTACTTCATCTAAAGTATTTGCCTCAGAAACCATAGTTACGTTAATTGTATTTGATTGAGCAACAGTTTTAGTAGCAGTAGTCATACCTACAAAACTAAATCGAAGAACGTCACCGGTTTTAGCATTAATGGTAAAGTTACCGTCAAAATCTGTTTCGGTACCACGAGTAGTGCCATCAATTAATATACTAACTCCCGGCAATGGCCCTGATTCATCAGAAACTGTTCCGGAAATTATTCTGTCTTGTGCAAACGTAAATTGCACCACAAACGCCAGTAATAGCGTTAAAATTCCATTAAACTTTGTTTTCATTATAATTTTGTTTGAATTAATATGTGCCAAATATCTTAATAAAAAGTTAAATAATCAATATTTTTTCATAAAATGTGTTAAACAAATGTTACAAATGTTAAAAATGTTAAAAAGGGATATCTTAAAAATAGACCATATCAAAATTGTAAGTTTTTTTAAAAAAAACTTACAATTTTGATATGTAGTTTTGAATCATTGAAATTGAATGGGTTATCATTAAATTTGCCAATTGCATAACTTAGATTTAACAAGCCTATTTTTGTGAAAAAGGCATACCCTAAACCTAAACTGTAAATATTTGTTGAAGTACTTGAGATTTGATTTTCAATATAAGCAAAATCGGTAATTGTATAAAAATAACTCGATATTGAAGGTCTAAATCGATATTCAACAGTTAGAATACTGTATCCAGAAGTAAATATACTTTCTTCATTAAATCCTCTAATGCTATTTACACCTCCAATTCTAAACAATTCATTGTCAAAATAATTATCAGAATAAAGAATAGCACTTTGATTTTGAATAAAAAGGTAATTTTTAGAATTTAATGGCCATAAAAAATTTGTAAACAATGTAAATTTTGACTGACTAGTTTTTCCATTATCTGTTTTACGATTACCAAAAAAAGAAGATAGATTAAAATTAAATTTTTCAGAAAATAAAATATCATTATTTAGTATTCTAAAATTATACTCACCTCCATAAAAAATATTTTTAAAAGATTGAATATTTAAATTGGTATTATTATTCTTTAATAAATTTGTAGAGCTCTCTGTATTAAATGCTGCAGTAATTTTACTCTTATTATTGATTAAATAACTTAAATGAAAATTTGTAACTAT
>JAUWLK010000126.1 GCA_030613745.1 Flavobacteriaceae bacterium
AAATGCTTTATAATCATCTGTAATAAAACCATTCCAAGATAAATTATCATGCATAGCTTCGGCACCAATATTTGTCGTAACACTTGGTGTTCCATAAATCATAGCATCGACCAATTTACCTTTAAGTCCGGCACCAAATTGTAAAGGAGCCAAACATATTTTAGCATTTTTAAAAGCATCTACTTTATTTTCAGTCCAACCCTTAATAATAAATCCTTCTTTTTCGTTATGTAATTGTTTTACTTTTTCTGTTGCATAGGCTCCATAAACATGTAATTCAGCATTTGGTAATTCTTTTCTAATCAATGGCCAGATGGTATTTTTTAAATATAAAACCGCATTCCAGTTAGGCTCATGCTTAAAATTACCAATAGTCATAAAATGTTTACGTGTTGTAAAAGTAGGGTAAGAGTTGAAAACTGAACTCTTTAACTCATCTAATAAAAAAGGCAAGTAAATTAAAATTGATTCGTTTACTTTAAATGTTGATTTTAGCAGATTGACTTCATATTTTGAAATAATCAAAGACAGATCACATCGGTAAATACTTGCTATTTCACGTTTTGTTAAATCGTTGATCAGGTATTTTAAAGCAACTTTTGTTTTATTTTTAAGTGCTTGATGCCGAGCAAATCTTAAAAAGTGTAAATCTTCAGTATCTAATATTCGTAAAGCATCCGGACAATTTTTTGCAATTCGCCAACCAAATTGTTCTTCGGTTAAAAATCTATCAAACAGAACAATAGTGGGATTAATTTGCTGAACCAATATATCAAAACTTGAGTCATTTAATTGAATATCAAAAGTTTGAATATTTAATTCTTCTAAATTAAAAGACTTATCAGATTTACTGGCAGCACAAACAAATACAATTTGATAATCGTTATTTTGAAAAGCTTCAATCAATTGTAGCATTCTGCTTCCTGCCGCAGTTGAATTGGGCTCTGGCCAAACAAATCCAATAATTAATAATTTTTTATTCATTGATTTGATTTAAATAATTTCTTTAAAATTATCAATTTCAATAACTTTTCCAACTTTCATTTCACCTAACTTAATGTTTCCAATCCTGATTCTTATCAGTCTTAACGTTGGAAACCCAACTGCAGCAGTCATTTTTCTAACTTGTCTAAATTTTCCTTCCCGCAAGGTAATTGAAACCCAACTTGTTGGTCCGTGCCTTTCATCTCTAATCTTTTTCTCCCTTTCGGGGAATTTGGGAGTTTTACCTAATTTAACCGCTTTACAAGGTTTCGTGGTATATTTTATTCCTTCAAAGCCAATCTCTACACCATTTTTTAATTTTTCAATAGCTTCACTTGTAATATTACCATCTACTAGAGTATAATATTCTTTTTCTACTTTGCTGCTTCTTACAAATTCACTCATTTTCCCATCGGTAGTAAGTAATAATAGCCCTTCTGATTTTTCATCTAATCTGCCAATAGCCATAGTTTCAACAGGAAAAGAATGTAATTCACCTAGTAATTTTTTATTAGCTCTTTTTGTTTGATTATTCACAAACTGACTTAAATAACCGTAAGGCTTATTGATGATAAAATGTTTGTGTTTGATAGTATTCATAAAGCTAATAAACCATTTTTATAGGCAAAAATTGATCACTTTAGTAAAAATTATATTTATAAAGTAAATATTTAAGTATTATTATTTAATATCTTGTAAACCAATTCTTTTGTGATTTCTTTACCTTTGGATAACAATTTTATTTTATCGAAACTAAAAATAAAATCACAACCGTTTTTATAAGCACTACAACCATAAGCTGTTTTTCCTTTAATGATGTGGCCTTTTTTGCATTTCGGACAAACTATTCGATTTGGTACTTGATTTTTTACTTTTCTTTTTTCTTCTAAAACCAATTCAAATTTATCATTAAATCGGATTAAACCTTCTATTTTACCAGTTTCAGTTTGAAATCCCTTTAAATTTACAGTACAGCCTTTTTGCAATAATCTAATAAATTGATTTTCAGATATTTTTTTATCCAAAAACTTAAAAGGAAGTCTGAAATCACAACCATTTTTATAATTACTACACCCATAAGCCGATTTCCCTTTTAAAATACTTCCTTTTTTACATTTTGGGCATTTTTCTGAGGTAATTCCTTTGTTTTTTTCAGCAGTCCCGATAGCTATCGGGACAGGAATCTTGTCCTTTTTAGCTAAAACATGTGAAATATTAGCTCTCACTTTTTCAGTACGAACCTCATACACTAAATCATCAACCATTTGCTTCATGTTCTTAATAAATGTACCGGCATTATAAGTGCCTTTTTCAATCTCTCTCAACTGTTTTTCCCATCTTCCGGTTAATTCAGCAGATTTTAATAATTTATTATGAATACTATCAATTAATTGAATACCAGTAGTAGTTGGTATAATTTGCTTCTTATTTCGCTTGATATATGTACGTTTAAAAAGGGTTTCAATAATATTAGCTCGAGTAGAAGGTCTGCCAATACCATTTTCTTTCATCAACTCACGCATTTCATCATCATCAACCTGTTTACCGGCAGTTTCCATGGCGCGTAAAAGTGTAGCTTCAGTATAATACTTTGGAGCTTTGGTCTCTTTTTCTAAAAATGATGGCTTGTGAGCTCCTTTTTCCCCTTTGGTAAAATTTGGTAGTATTCCTTTTTCTTCCTTTTTAATACTTTTATTCAGCGTAGATGAAGCTTCAAATACAACGCGCCAACCTTTGCTTAATATTTCTTTTCCAGTTGTTTTAAAAGTTACATTTTCTGCTTTACCAATTACGGTTGTATTTGAAACCAGGCAATCATCATAAAACACCGCAATAAAACGTTTTGTTATGATGTCATAAACCTGTTGTTGGTTGTATTGTAAATTAATTTGTACACCTGTAGGAATAATAGCATGGTGATCGGTTACTTTTTTATCGTTAAAAACTTTGGTTGATTTTTTTATTTTATCTTGAAGTAAAGGTTGTATTAATACTTTATAACTATTTAATTTTGATAATATTCCTTTAATTTTAGGGTAAATATCATTTGGTAAAAAGGTGGTATCAACTCTAGGATAAGTAACAACTTTTTGTTCGTATAATTTTTGAACTAGTTTTAAAGTTTCATCGGCTGAAAAACCAAATTTAGTATTGCAATAGACTTGTAATCCTGTTAGATCAAATAATTTTGGTGCGTATTCTTTACCTTTTTTCTTAGTAACAGAAACAATTTCAAAATCACTTTTTGCAACTTTATCAGCAAAAGCTTCTCCTTCTTCCTTTTTTAAAAACCTACCTTTTTCACAGGTAAATAAAGTTTCTCTATAAAGTGTTTGCAATTCCCAATAGGGTTTAGGCTTGAAATTTTGAATTTCTTTAAATCGGTTAACCAATATTGCTAGAGTAGGGGTTTGCACCCTGCCAACAGATAAAACTTGCTTGTAACCACCATGTTTTACGGTATATAATCTGGTAGCATTCATACCCAATAACCAATCGCCAATTGCTCTTGAAAATCCGGCATAATATAAGTTGTCATATTGTTTAGAAGGTTTTAAATTCTCAAAACCTTCTTTGATAGCTTCTGTGGTAAGTGATGATATCCACAATCGTTTCACTTCACCGGTATAACCAGCTTGATGGATTACCCAGCGTTGAATTAGCTCACCTTCTTGTCCTGCATCGCCACAGTTTATTACTAAACTTGCTTTTTCAAACAGACCTTTAATAATATTAAATTGTTTTTTTATACCAGAATTTGAAACTACTTTGGTTTTAAATTTGTCTGGAAGCATGGGTAAATTATTCAAATCCCAGCTTTTCCAATAAGGTTTATAATCATGAGGTTCAAATAAAGTACAAAGATGCCCAAATGTATAAGTTACTGCATATCCATTTCCTTCAAAATAACCATCACACCTTGTGTTTGCCCCTAAAATAGTAGCTATTTCACGTGCAACACTAGGTTTTTCAGCAATACAAACCTTCATTTATTGGTGAATTTTTAATGCTTGCAAAGTACGTTTTTTTGGAATATTAATAATTACAGATCAATTAATATTTATCATCAACTCTTTTAATTTTCAATAAAAATTACAAGATGAAGTGTCATCATTCTCCAAAAGGGAATTTAAATAATAAATTTTGGTTTTCTTTTTCCCATTGATGGAAAAAGAAACAAAAAAATCTGGGTTGCAAAATAAAATTTATATCTATCTTTCTATTTGCCAAGTGCAGCTGGGTGATTTTCTTGAGATTCTCTGCGAAACTTCCCAGTCTTACTAAGCATATACTTTGATATATATAAATTTTCTTTTGAGACCACTTCAAAAAACAGAATCTTAAAGCAATAAGATTATTTTTACATTAAACTTAGGTTTAAAGCATATTTATGTATATTAACCAACTAAATTTAAAACATGGGATTAACAAATAATGATATCATGAAAAAACTTCGCGTAGCTCATAAATTA
Source organism: Flavobacteriaceae bacterium (assembly GCA_030613745.1). Lineage (GTDB taxonomy): Bacteria > Bacteroidota > Bacteroidia > Flavobacteriales > Flavobacteriaceae > Lutimonas. Next base: position 4,458 of record JAUWLK010000126.1, read on the forward strand.
CGTGATGAAGATATAGTGAAAATTCTTGCTTTAGTTGACTTTAAAGTTTCCAAAAGTGAATTAGGAGCTTTGTTTAGAAACGAAAATCATCCAAAATATGTAGAGTGTGGAGATCAAATTTTACGCAATTTTTTAAATGGATTGATTATTCACTTACGTGGACCAATGCCGAAAAAAAAGTAAATAGCTAAATTATAGTAAGTAGTTAGATGTTATATATTAAACTTCAGACTACCAGATAAATAACTAACAATAATATTTAATTATGAATAAAAAATATGTTGACATTGACACTTTAAAATTCTTACTATATGATGTGCATAGTTTAGAAGATCTACTTATAAATGAGCGTTTTATAGATCATGATAAAGAGTCATTAAATATGTTTTTAGATTCGGTTAAAGATTTTTCAGACCGTGAATTGTTTCCCTATTTATCTGAAATGGACAAAATACCTGCTTATTATAAAGAAGGTACTGTGATAGTACATCAACAGGTTGATACATATATGAAAAAAGGTGGTGAAATGGGTTTGATTTCAGCTCCATTTGATTATGAAGATGGTGGGTTACAAATACCGTTTATGGTTCATACTGCTTCTACTTATATTCAAGATGCGGCAAATAACCATCTTCCCGGATATGGAGGTTTGACACAAGGCGCTGCGGAATTAATTGTCAATTTTGCTAACAAAACATTGAATCAGACTTATGTTCCTAAAATGCTTACCGGTCAATGGGGTGGTACCATGTGCCTTACTGAACCACAAGCAGGGAGTTCATTATCAGATATTAGTACAAAAGCTTTTCAAACGGATCAAGATTTTTACAAGATAAGTGGACAAAAAATATTTATTTCTGCAGGAGACCATCAATATGCTGAAAATATTATTCATTTGGTATTGGCACGAATAGAAGGTGCTCCGAAAGGAACAAAAGGAATTTCATTATTTGTGGTACCTAAAAACAGAATTAATTCTGATGGAACTTTGATTCAAAATGATGTGATAACTGTAGCTGATTTTCAAAAAATGGGTCAGCGAGGTTATTGTACTACACATTTAGGATTTGGAGATAATGATGATTGTCACGGGTGGTTAGTAGGTGAGGAAAACCAAGGTTTAAAGTATATGTTCTTACTGATGAATGCTGCCAGAATTGGTGTTGGTAGAGGAGCTGCTGCAATAGCAATGGCAGCTTATCAAGCATCTTTGCAATATGCCAATGAGCGTCCACAAGGTAGAAAATTAACAAGTACAGGTAAAAAAAATCATGATGAGGCTCAATGTTTGATCATTGAACATCCTGATGTTCGCAGAATGCTTCTTTTACAAAAATCAATTGCCGAAGGCTCCCTAAGTTTGGTTTTATTGGCTTCTAAATATGAAGATTTGTTGGGTACAACAACTGATAAAACATTAAAAATAAAATACAAACTGATATTAGAAATATTAACTCCAATTGCAAAGACCTATCCATCAGAAGCAGGATTAAAATCGGTTGATAATGGGTTGCAGGTACTTGGCGGTTATGGCTTTTGTTCTGATTTTATTTTACAACAATACTATAGAGATATTAGAATTTTTACACTTTATGAAGGTACAACAGGAATTCAATCTCAAGATCTGTTGGGCAGAAAAATTCCTATGGAAAATGGTAAAGCATTAGAATTTATTGCATTAGAAATAAAAGATACTATTAACGCAGCTTATAATTTTGATGAATTAAAGCCCTATGCAGCAAAATTGGGAACAAAACTTGAACTCACACAAGAAGTGCTTGATTTTTTAATGCCTTTTGCTAAAAAAGGAAATTACGAGCGTTATTTAGCTGATGCTAATTTGTTTATGGAATTCTTTAGCTTGATTATAATGAGTTGGTTGTGGTTAGATATTGCTGTGAAATCTAAACAAAAATTACAAAGTAAAAATTTACCTTTTTCTGATGAGTTTTACAAAAATAAAATACATACCATGAAATTTTATTTTAAATATGAGTTAACAAAAACCAATAGTTTGGCACAATCATTAATGGATAAGGAAGTACTAACGATACATAATACTGATAAAAATATTTTTGTATAGTTATGAAAACAGCTACTGTAAGAGAACTCAAACAAGAACTAAGCAATCAAACCTCAAGTGAATTGGTAGAACTATGCTTGCGTTTATCAAAATTTAAAAAAGAAAATAAAGAATTACTGACCTACCTTTTGTACGAAGCATCTGATGAGGATGGTTATATAACTAATGTAAAAACAGTTATTGAAAATCAATTTGAACTGATAAACACAAAAAGCTATTTTTATATAAAAAAGAGTGTTCGAAAAATATTAAGAAATGTCAAAAAATTTATACGATATTCAAAGAAAAAAGAAACAGAGGTAGAGCTGCTAATACATTTTTGTGTTCAATTAAAAGAAATAAAACCATCCATTAAATATAATGTAACACTACAAAATATTTTTGATCGACAAATTATTCTTATAAAAAAAGCCATATCCTCGTTACATGAAGACCTTCAGTTTGATTATCAATTGGAATTAAATGCGATGATGGAATGATATGTAAGAAATATAATAGTGAATGAGATGGAGGAATAAAGTTTGTGTTCAATAGTATATTCTTAAGTTTTTTCATTTTTAAAAAGTGTTAAAATTTCATATCTTTACTTAAAATAAACTAAAACCCCTTTAAAAATGAAGAAACTAATAATATTATTGTTTGTTTTAGTATTAGTAATACAAAAACAACAAGCACAAAATTTTGAGTTTAAAGCTGATGATATCAACATTTCTTATGAAAGATTTGTTTTACCAAATGGCTTAAAACTTTTGGTTCATGAAGATCATAAAGCTCCAATTGTTGCCGTAAACGTTTGGTATCATGTAGGTTCTAAAAATGAAAAACCAGGCAAAAGTGGTTTTGCTCATTTATTTGAGCATTTGATGTTTAATGGAAGTGAAAATTTTAACGACGATTATTTTCAGGCCCTTGAAAGAATAGGAGGCACCGATGTTAATGGTACTACCAATTCTGACAGAACAAACTATTTTCAAAATGTACCAACCTCTGCCTTAGATCAGGTTTTGTTTTTAGAATCGGATAGAATGGGTCATTTACTAGGAGTCATTGATCAG
>JAUWLK010000099.1 GCA_030613745.1 Flavobacteriaceae bacterium
TTATTAACAAAGTTATACTTATTAACAAAGAAAAAAGTAAGCAAAAAAGAAATCTCATCATCATCATCATATTTACTTTTAACTCTATTTTTGTTCTTTACAAATCTAAAGGCAAGCCTCGAGGAATTCTTTTTGATTAAATCTTAGCGTATCCTGAGAACTCGGGACTGAATCCTTCAATAGTAATCAACTCATAGGGTCTATGTATTAATCTTAAATCCCGCTAGAAGCTAAAACAGTTTAGCGCAGGCAGTGGAACTAGATCAATTTAAAATTTTAATTGAGTTTTTCAAACTTATCTAAATTGAGTTTTACTAATAATCCATTTTAATTTATCATTAAAAATCATTAATTTGCGAGAATAATTCTATATTTATATCATGCCTAAAGAAATTACACGATTATTTGACTTTGCCTACTACCAGCTTGATAAGTATAATTTAAAAAAATCTCTTGTTTCAAAAAGTAGTGGTGAATGGGTTGCTACATCTACAAAAGAATTTATTGAAAAAGCAAATGTAGTTAGCAGAGGATTATTGCGTTTGGGTGTAAGACCCAATGACAAAATAGCTGTTATTTCTTCATCAAATCGTACGGAATGGAATATTTTAGATATTGCCATTTTGCAAATAGGTGCTCAAAACATTCCTATTTATCCTACCATTAGTAAAAATGAATACAAATATATTTTTAATCATGCTGAGGTAACCTTGTGCTTTTTATCGGATGAGGTTCTTTTTGAGAAAGCAAATGCAATAAAAAATGAAGTTTCAACTTTAAAAGAAATATATTCATTTGAAAATATAAAAGGTTGTAAAAACTGGGAAGAAGTATTAAAACTCGGTGAAGATATTAGTAACCAACCTGAAGTTGAAAAATTAAAAGATGCTGTTAAACCAGATGATCTCGCTACTATTATTTATACATCAGGAACAACAGGTGTACCAAAAGGTGTCATGCTATCACACAACAATGTTGTAAGTAATGTTATTGACAGTTCTGAAAGACTACCAATAGTTAAAGGAAAAACAAGAGTTATTAGTTTTTTACCTGTATGCCATATATTTGAACGCATGCTTCACTATTTATACTTATTAAATGGTATAACAATTTATTATGCTGAATCTATTGATAAAATTGGTGAAAACATTAAAGAAGTTAAACCAAATTTCATGAGTGTGGTACCTCGTTTACTTGAAAAAATTTACGATGGTATTCTTGCTAAAGGTGCAGAACTTACAGGTATAAAAAAGAGTTTATTTTTCTGGGCCGTTGAATTAGGATTAAAATATGAACCTTATGGCGCTAATGGTTGGTGGTATGAAAAAAAACTAGCATTAGCTAATAAATTAATCTTTATTAAATGGCGTGAAGCATTAGGTGGTGAATTAACCACTATGGTTTCTGGTAGTGCAGCATTACAACCTAGACTAACTCGTGTTTTTACTGCTGCCGGCATGCAAGTAATGGAAGGTTACGGTTTAACCGAAACGTCACCTGTTGTAACAGTAAATATGTATGCCAATAATCATTTTAAAGTAGGTGCTGTAGGAAAAGCTATTAATAATGTTGAAATTAAAATTGCTGAAGATGGTGAGATTTTAGTTAAAGGACCCAATGTAATGCTTGGATATTATAAAGATTCTAATAAAACTGCCAAAGTAATGACCGGTGATTATTTCCATACAGGAGATAAAGGTGAAATTTGTGTTAACGGTTTTTTAAAAATTACAGGTCGCAAAAAAGAAATATTTAAAACCTCAGGAGGTAAATATATTTCCCCTCCTTTATTAGAAAATGAAATGAAACAATCTCGTTTTATTGAGCAAATTTTAGTAATTGGTGAAGGGCAAAAAATGGCTGCAGCAATTGTACAACCCAACTTTGAATTTGTTAAAAAATGGGCAAAACGCCATAAAATTGATTTTGGAACTACTTTAGAAGATTTGGTTAATAACACAAAAGTTAAAGACAGAATCATGGAAGAAATTGACCATGGTAATAAAAACTTTGGCAAATGGGAAACCATAAAACGAATTGAACTAACGCCAGAAGCATGGTCGGTTGATAATGAATTACTTACTCCTACTTTTAAACCAAAACGAGAAGTAATTATAAAAAGATATAAAGACTTGTACGATAAAATTTACAACTAAAACATTATTGATTTTCTTAAAATAGATTTAAATGGAACATTTTATAGTATCAGCTCGAAAATATCGCCCACAAGTTTTTGAAGATGTTGTTGGTCAACAAGCAATTACCAATACCTTAGAAAACGCTATAAAAAGTAACCATTTAGCCCAAGCCTTACTTTTTACAGGACCTAGAGGCGTTGGAAAAACTACTTGTGCTAGAATTTTAGCCAAAAGAATTAATCAAGAAAGTCTTGAAAACCCAATAGCAGATGAAGATTTTGCATTTAATATATTTGAATTAGATGCAGCTTCAAATAATTCGGTTGATGATATTAGAAATTTAACCGATCAAGTAAGAATTCCTCCACAAACCGGAAAATACAAAGTATATATAATTGATGAGGTTCACATGCTTTCTCAATCTGCTTTTAATGCATTTTTAAAAACTTTAGAAGAGCCACCTGCTCATGCTATTTTTATATTAGCAACTACAGAAAAACACAAAATAATTCCAACTATTTTATCACGTTGTCAAATTTTTGATTTCAAACGAATTGGTGTTGCTGACATTAAAAACTATTTACACAAAATAGCCAAACAAGAAAATATTGTTGCTGAAGATGATGCTCTTCATATTATTGCTCAAAAAGCTGATGGCGCTTTACGCGATGCACTGTCAATATTTGATAGGGTTGTTAGTTTTTCAGGTTCTAATTTAACCAGACAAGCTGTTGCCGAAAATTTAAATGTACTAGATTATGAAGTGTATTTTAATTTTACTGATTTACTTTTAGATAATAATATTCCTAAAGTTTTACTTGAATTTAATTCAGTTTTAGATAGAGGATTTGATGGCCATCATTTTATAAGTGGTTTAGCCTCTCATTTTAGAGATCTTTTAGTTGCAAAAGATTCTGCAACTGTAGCATTATTAGAAGTTGGTGATGCAACTAAAAAAAATTATATAAAACAATCTAAAAATGCTGATATACGGTTTTTACTACAAGCTATTGATATGGCAAATGACTGTGATTTAAAATACAAAACCAGTAAAAATCAACGATTATTAGTTGAACTTGCTTTAATGAAAATTGCATCTATCACTTTTGATAGTCAAAAAAAAAAGTCTAAACACTTTATAATTCCGGCATCTCATTTTATATCTTCTACTGTAGAAGAAAAACTAGATATACCAGAAAATAATATTCCGGAAAACCAAAATACTTTATCAGAAACTTCTGTTTTAAATGAAAAAAGCAATGATGAATACATTGCAAGTAAAAATATTGAAGTTAAACATACTGAAATTACAAATTCTGAAAACAAAGAAAGCAGTATTGTAAAACCACAAGAGTTAAAAATTAAAAATAGACTTAGTGGAAAATCAGCTTTAACAATATCAAGCATCAAAAGAAATAAAATTGAAGAAGAAAAACTTAAAGGTCGATCTACTAAAGTTGAAAATTTAGACAACTTGCCAAAAGACCCTTTTACTGAAGAAACATTTTTAAAAATTTGGTTTGAATATATTGAAAACCTTCATCAAAAAGGAGAAAAATTATTTGCATCAATTTTAAAAACAGATACTCCTAAAATTAAGAATAATTTGATTCTTGTAACCTATCCTAATCAATTGATGAAAGTTGAGCTTAATAAAATAAAGCCCAAAGTATTAAAATATCTTCGAAAAACATTAAACAATTATTCTATTGATTTCAAAATAACTATTAATGAAGAAAATGCCAAAAATTTTGCATATACTCCACAAGAAAAATATGAGTTACTAAAAAGTAAAAATGAAGCTATCGTCACCTTAAGAAAAACATTTAATTTAGAGCTTTAAATTATACATATTCTTTTCATTTAGTATATTAGCAACTAAACAAACTCAATTTGGATTTAAAAACACTCTTTATATATATTATTGGATTTTGGATTGTTGCCATTGCTGCTAATCAAATTGCAAAGGTTTTTCAAAAAATAAAATTCCCACTTATTACCGGTTTTATCATAACTGGTATTATTGCAGGGTCTTCATTATTAAATTTCATAACACCACATGCTGTTGAAAATTTAAAATTTTTAAATGAAATTGCTTTATCTATTATTGCTTTTTCCGCTGGAGCGGAATTGTATTTAGATGATCTAAGAAGTAGGCTAAAAAGCATCAAGTGGATGACTATTGGACAATTAGTTATCACATTTTCTTTAAGTAGTATCACTATTTTTTTTATAGCCGATAATATTCCGTTTATGTCTGAAATGGATATGTCTTCAAAAATAGCTGTTTCCATATTATTCGGAACAATTTTTGTTGCTCGCTCACCATCATCTGCAATAGCAGTTATCAATGAAATGCGTGCCAACGGTCCGTTTACAAAAACTGTAATGGGAGTTACTGTTTTAAAAGATGTATTGGTAATTATTTTATTTGCCATTAGTTTTTCTATTGCTAAAGCATTGGTAAACGGTGAAGAAATGGGCTTGATATTTTTAGCAATTTTACTTGGTGAATTAATTATTTCATTTGCACTTGGTTATTTGGTTGGAAAAATATTAGAAATCTCATTTTTAATCACTGCAAACACCAAGGTAAAAGGAGCCTTTATTATTTTAATTGGATATGGAATTTATTTCTTATCACATTTAATCAAGGTAAGTTCTGTAAACTGGTCTAATCATGAAATTATTTTAGAGCCATTATTAATTGCTATAATTGGAAGTTTTGTTTTAACCAATTACAGTAAACACAGAATAGAATTTAGAGAAATATTAGAAGTAATTAGTCCAACCATTTATATAATTTTCTTTACACTTATAGGAGCATCATTATCTTTTCAAACTTTAATGAATGTTTTTGGTGTAGCTGTTGCTTTATTTTTCTTAAGATTATTTACTATGTTTTTGGGTGGTGTATTTGGTGTTGTAGCAGTAAACGATCCAAAAAAATATACATTTATATCATGGATGCCTTATTTAACCCAAGCTGGTGTTGCCTTAGGTTTAGCTACAATTATTTCAGAAGAATTTCCTGTTTGGGGTCATGAATTTGAAACTATCGTTATTGCAATTATTGTAATCAATCAATTGGTTGGACCACCTTTATTTAAATGGACACTCAACTTTGTTAAAGAAAGTCATCTGCGAGCTAAAATGGAAAAATTACAAAGCACTAGAGATGCAATAATTTTTGGTATAGAAAGCCAATCCATAGCTTTGGCTCAACAACTTCAAAAACACAACTGGAAATCAAGATTAGTAGCCTTAGACAGCTTAAACGGTGGATCTAGTGAATTTGAAATCATTAATAATTTTATTCCAACAGTTGAGAATTGTAAAAAGTTAGAATTTGATAAAACTGAAGCGGTAGTCTTAATGCTTTCTGATGAAAAAAATTATCAGTTAGCAGAATTATTTTACGAAAATATTGGTACTAAAGATATTATTGTACGTTTAAATAATCGTGAAAATTTTGATAAATTCCACAAATTAGGTGTATTAATTATTGAACCTACTACTGCAATGGTAAGCTTATTAGATCATTTTGTTCGATCACCAAACGCAGCTTCTTTACTATTAGGCATGGATGAAGGTCAAGACACTATGGATATTGAAATTAAAAACAAAGATATTCACGGGCTTAGAATTAGAGAATTACGTTTACCAACCGATATAATTATTTTATCTATCAAACGAAAAGGTCAATTACTAATGACCCATGGGTATACTCGTTTAAGAATTGGTGATGAAATCACTCTAGTTGGCAGACCTAAAAGTTTAGAAGATATCAAGTTTAAATTTGATACTTAATACCAAATTAACCTTATAATGTCGTATTATATTGCTTCTTTTTCACAATATTTTTGTGAAAATATTTCACTATAACAAGGCTATGCTAAAATATTTAATCTTCAATCTTGCAAAAAATAATTCAATATAATTATCACGACATTACAAAATCAAATTGGTATAATTTATATATTTACAAAAAAATAAATTATGCTGGGATTAAAATCTGATACGGACAAATCATGGGCAGTTATTGCCGAAAATAATTTACAACAACTTTTAACTGATCACGCTTTCGCGGAACAAAAAGCTGCAGCCTCTGCCGTTTCATTGATTATCAATTATTCAGAAGAGACCAAGATGGTTCAAGCAATGGGAGATATTGCCATTGAAGAAATGGAACATTTTAAAATGGTTCATGATATAATGGTTTCACGAAATATGGTTTTGGGTATGGATAGGAAGAGTGAATATGCCAAACACTTAATCAGATTTTTTCCAAAAACTAAAGACAGAACAGAAAGTTTAGTTGGCCGATTATTAATTGCAGCAATTATTGAAGCCCGAAGTTGTGAAAGGTTTAGCGTACTTTCTAAAAACATGAAAGATCGAGAATTGGCAAAATTTTTTGGCGATTTATTAGCTTCTGAAGCTGGGCATTATACTCTCTTTCTAGGTTTTGCAAGAAAATACCAAGACCGTAAAATTGTTGATAAAAAATGGGATGATTTATTAAGCTATGAAGCTGAATATATGAAAAAACAAGGTGTAAAACCCTTTGTTCACGGATAATACACCTTTATTTACATTAACTAAACAAAATATTCTATTTTATAAATTGAATGGAAAACGGATAATTTGGTCTTTCACCATTATTGGCTTTTATGGCATTTATAATCGGAAAAACCAAACACAAAATTCCAATAGCAATTAAGCCCAAAATACCTAAGCCCAATAATAAAATTAGAGGAATACAAATAATAGCATAAATAAACATGCTCAATTGAAAATTTATTATTGATTTTCCATGTTCATCCATATCATATATCTCATCTTTTTTCATTATCCATATTATTAAAGGAACTATAAAACCTCCAAATCCGGTAACTAAATCTAATAATTGACTAAGATGTGTTAGCATTAAAGTTTGTCTATCTTCTTTCATTATATCTTTTTTTAATAGGACGCCAATAACTATTGTTTGTTACAAATATATTATCAGCCATGCCAAACTCACGCTACTGCTGTCAACGTTTTATTATACAGATATGAATTTAAAAACATACTTCGAGCTCCCATCTTCTAACTTCCTACTTTTATGTAACTTTGTAAATAATTTTTACAAAACCAATGCAACATAATAATGATACGATTATTGCTTTAGCAACTTCTTCAGGAGTTGGAGCTATTGCCATTATTCGTCTTTCAGGTGAAAAATCCATTGAAATTGTCAATCAATTTTTTCAATCAAAATTTAGAGGTAAAAACTTATCTAAAGTAAAATCTCATACAATTCATTTGGGAAATATTATTGACAATAATAGAATATTCGATGAAGTTTTGGTTTCTGTTTTTAAAAATCCATATTCATATACCGGTGAAAATGTTGTTGAAATTTCATGTCATGGTTCTGTTTATATACAACAAGAAATACTTCAATTATTTTTAAAAAATGGTGTTCGTCATGCTGATCCCGGTGAGTTTACCTTGCGCGCTTTTATCAATGGAAAAATGGACTTAAGTCAGGCAGAGGCAGTAGCCGATGTCATTGCTTCAGATTCTAAAGCATCACATCAAATTGCTATGCAGCAAATGCGAGGTGGATTTTCAATTGAAATTGCTTCTTTAAGAGAACAATTATTAAACTTTGCATCACTTATTGAATTAGAGTTGGATTTTGCAGAAGAAGATGTAGAATTTGCCGATAAAAAACAATTCCAAGAACTTGTCAAAAAAATAACTCTTGTTTTAAAAAGATTAATTGATTCGTTTGCTGTAGGAAACGTTTTAAAAAATGGTATTCCCGTTGCCATAGTAGGTGAACCTAATGTTGGAAAATCTACCCTGTTAAATGCAATTCTCAATGAAGAAAAGGCCATTGTATCTCATATAGCTGGTACAACTCGTGATGCCATAGAAGATGAAATTATTCTTAACGGAGTTACATACAGGTTTATTGATACGGCAGGTATTAGAGAAACCAAAGATGAGATTGAAAGTATTGGTATTCAAAAAACATTTGAAAAAATAAAACAAGCCCAATTGGTTATTTACTTGTTTGATATTAATTTATTAGATAATTCTGAAATCAATATTAAAAGATTAGCCAATGAAATTAAAAAAATTCAATCACAATTTCCTAATAAGAGATTATTGGTAATTGCTAATAAAATTGATTCGATTGAAAAAGATAAAATTTATAATTTAATTAAAGAATTATCAAACAATCAAATTACAGATATTATTCCTCTTTCAGCCAAAAATAAAATAGGAATTGATCAATTAATTCAAAATCTTACAGAATTAGCAAATATTGGTGTTTTGAGTAATAATCAAACAATAGTTAGCAATTCTCGTCATTTTGAGGCATTAAACAATGCGCTTAACGCGATTACTGAAGTTCAAATTGGAATTGACAATAATATTACTTCTGATTTATTTGCTATTGATATAAGACGAGCACTTTATCACTTAGGAGAAATTACCGGTGAAATTACTACTGAAGATTTATTAGGTAATATTTTTGCCAATTTCTGTATCGGAAAATAACTTCACATAACAAATATTTAAAAACCATTAAAACTATAAAATATCTTTTATAACACTGATTTTACAAGGTATGTTTTTTTAGATATTTTTATTTGTTTTTTTGTTAACCTTTTGTGTTATTTATCATTAATTTGTGTCTCACCGTGCGGGAGCAATCTTTAAATCTATGCAAAATAAACCAAAAATAATATTATCTATTGATTATCATAGAAACAATAAGGTAATACTACTAGAGTTTTCATTTAATTCAGAATTAATTGAAATTGATAAAAAAATTGGTTGTTATTGGAGTGTTTCAAAAAAGAAATGGTACATTAAACATGCAATTAAAAATTTAGATACAGTAAATTATTCGTTTCGAAATTTTACTTTGATATCTAACAGCTCAATAGAAAGTCAAAAAGATAA
>JAUWLK010000292.1 GCA_030613745.1 Flavobacteriaceae bacterium
ATCTTTTTCATTACCCTTAATTTATGGGTATGTCGTTTGGTATCTACATTATAAATACCACTTTGGTCAAGTCTATCAATTCTGACTTTTCCATGACAATGAATAATATGATTATTAGCTAAAATAATTCCTACATGAATAATTTCACCTTCTTCATTATCAAAAAATGCCAAATCGCCTGGTTCACTTTCTTCAATAAAGCTTAAAACTTCGCCTTGACTAGCTTGTTGATGAGAATCTCGCAATAAAGATAAGCCGTTTATTTTATATACAATTTGAGTAAACCCAGAGCAATCTAATCCAAAAGGAGTTTTCCCTCCCCATAAAAATGGAGAATTAAGGTACATATATGCAGTATTAACTATATTATTTTTGGAATGTTTATTTGAAATAGTTTTTCCATCAAAAATATAATTTTCACTCAATATTTTAAATTTATTCTTTTCAAAAAAAGGTAATGAAGCGCCAAGTGTAATAGTTTGAAGTTTATTATTTTGATTTGAAATATAAGTTACCAATTCATTAGAAATGGTTGAATTATTTGCATTTATTTCATTATAAGATTTTTCATTTAATAATAAAATTTGATTTGCTAATATCCAACCTTCATAATGGTCAAAATCTAAAATAATTTTTATCCACTGATTTTCTAAATCAGTAATTTTGAAAGTTTCTCCAAATAGTAATTGTGATACCATTTCACTAGTATTATTTGGTTCTTTTCGTAAGGCAATGCTATTTAAATTACAAATTCCGAATTTCATTAAATAATTTTATAGATTTATTTTTAAATCTTTTAATATTGATAGTAGTTTATGTTAAATTAAACTTATAACCATAGCACTTGCCCCGCCTCCTCCATTACAAATTCCTGCAGCTCCAATCTTAGCATTATTTTGTTTTAATACATTTAGTAATGTTACAATAATTCGAGCTCCTGAGCAGCCTAATGGATGTCCTAATGAAACAGCTCCACCATTTACATTTACTTTTTCAGGATTTAAATTTAATAATTTAATATTAGCCAAACCTACTACTGAAAAAGCTTCATTTAACTCGTAATAATCAACTTCATTTGCATTGATATTTGCTTTAGTTAAAGCTTTTGGCAATGCCTTAGCAGGTGCTGTAGTAAACCACTCAGGTGCTTGTGATGCATCGGCATATCCGTTAATTATCGCTAAAGGTTTTATATTTAATTCTTCCGCTTTTTCTTTACTCATTAAAACCAAGGCAGCTGCACCATCATTTAAGGTAGATGCATTTGCCGCTGTAACTGTTCCGTCTTTGTTAAAAGCAGGACGTAAATTAGGGATTTTATCCATTTTTACGTTTTTGTATTCTTCATCTTCAGTAAACAAAATTGGATCTCCTTTTCTTTGAGGAATTTCAACAGGAATGACTTCTTCATCAAACTTACCATCTTTCCATGCTTTTGCAGATCGCTTATAAGATTCAATAGCAAAATTATCTTGATCTTCTCTTGAAAAATTATATTCTGTTGCACATGCATCTCCACAAGTCCCCATGTGTTTGTTATCATAAACATTGATCAATCCATCTTTAAGTAAACCATCTTCAATATTGATGTTTCCAAATTTTTGTCCGTTTCTAGCTTGTATATAATGTGGTATCATACTCATATTTTCCATACCTCCAGCTACAACAATTTCAGCGTCTCCACATTGAATAGCCTGTACTGCAAAGGAAATTGATTTCATGCCTGATGCACATACTTTATTTACAGTAGTACATGGTATTGTATTTGGTAATCCTGCAAAAATAGCTGCTTGCTTAGCAGGAGCCTGACCTTCACCAGCCTGAACCACATTTCCCATAAAAACTTCGTCAACAAAATTGCCATTCAAATTTATTTTATCTAATGCTCCTTTTATTGCAACGGCACCTAATTTTGGAGCAGGAATTTTTGATAAAGACCCTAAAAAACTACCTATTGGAGTTCTTACGGCCGAAACAATTACTACTTCTTTGTTCATAATTTTATTTTAATAATTTTTATAAATACTAGTATGCGAAATTAATTATTTTAAATGAATTTATTTGCTTGGTTTTAAAACTTTTGAACTTAGTTTGAAGACATGTTAAATAATAATGTGATTTTTTTTTTAAATTGTTTACATTTGATTTTTTAATTGCATTTTTTATGAAACGAACATGTCAAAATAGTTTTTCTTTAAATAAATAATTAGTAGCGAATCGTTTGTGACCATTTAAAAAGCAATAAATAAAGCCACATGAAAGATTTTATTAATAAGATTTATCAAAACCATTCTTTAATTTACAGGGTTGTACTATTTTTAATAACTACTATTTTAATTGTTTATCTATTTCCTAAAGGGGGTCAGTTTAAATACAATATTCAAAAAGGTAAACCTTGGCAATATGAAAATTTATATGCACCCTTTGATTTTGCTATTCAAAAATCTGATGAAAAAATAAAAAAAGAAATTCAAGAAATTGAAGCAAATAAGCAATTGTTTTTTGTTGAAAAGGATGATGTGGTAGAAAAAGTAATAGAGAATTACAATAAGAAAATTCCAATTATTTTAGAAGATTCTGTAGCAATTGGATATAATAAAAATAGACTAAGAGCATTTGGATTAAAATTTTTATCAAATGTTTATAAAACGGGGTTTTTAAATAAATCGGATAATAGTAAAATTAAAAAAAATTCGTTAATCACTTTGAGAATTGGTAATGAAGCTAAAGATGTTTTATCTGATAATTTATTTACAACAGAAATGTTGGTTCCATCTCTTCAAAAATATTTTGCAAATTCCAGATACAAAGAATTAGAAGATAATTTTACTACTTTAATTTTCGAAATTTTAGAACCAAATGTTTTTTATGATGAAGAATTGACTCAAAAAGTAATTGATGAAGAAATAAAAAATATATCTGTAACGGAAGGTTTAGTATCAGAAAATGTAAGAATTATAGCAAAAGGTGATGTGGTTGAAGGAAATAATTATGACAAATTAATTTCCTTAAAAAAAGAATATGATTCACAACTTTGGAGTA
>JAUWLK010000065.1 GCA_030613745.1 Flavobacteriaceae bacterium
TATAAAAAGCCTGGTAAAGTATTTTTAGGAGTTGTACATCGATTAGACAGACCTACAAGCGGAATAGTAATATTTGCTCGAACCTCAAAAGCTTTAGAACGTTTGAATAAGATGCTACGGGATAAAAATATTAAAAAAACTTATTGGGCAATTGTAAAAAATCAGCCACAAAAAAAGAATGACACATTAATTCATTTCCTAAAAAAGAATCCGAAAAACAACAAATCAACTGCTTATAAAAAAGAAACTGAAGGAAGTAAAAAAGCAATTTTACATTATCAATTAATTCAAAAATTGGACAATTATTCTTTATTGGAAATTAGTCTTGAAACAGGCCGTCATCATCAAATAAGGTGTCAATTAGCTAGTATTGGTTGTCCTATTAAAGGTGATTTAAAATATGGTTTTAACCGAAGTAATAAAGATGGTGGTATTCATTTACATGCTCGAAAAATTGAATTCATTCACCCTGTTAGTAAAGAATTAATTTCAATAAGCTCCACTTTACCTAAAGATGTTATTTGGGATGCGATTGATAAAGACTTTTAATTAGATTAACTATTCAACTAAATTATATCAAAAATTGAAAAAGTTGCGGATTTTCGTTTAAATACTCTCCCATAAAACCTAACTCTTTCATTCTTTTCACTAGTGGTTCAAAATCATCTTTGTTTGTTAATTCAATTCCAACAACTGCTGCACTTCTTGCCCTACTATTTTTTTTAGTATATTCAAAAAAAGTAATATCGTCATGTTCGCCTAAAACATTTACAACAAACTCTTTTAATGCACCCGCCCTTTGCGGGAAAGGAACTATAAAATAATGTTTTAATCCTTCAAATAATAATGCTCGTTCTTTAATTTCTTCCATACGAGTTATATCATTATTACCTCCACTAATTATGCAAACTACATTTTTTCCAATAATTTTATCTTTACAATAATCTAATGCTGCAATAGATAAAGCACCAGCAGGTTCTACTACTATAGCTTTTTCGTTATATAATTTTAATAATGTTGAGCATATTTTTCCTTCAGGAATTGTAATTACATCATCAATATACTGTTTGCATATATTAAAAGTAATATCTCCTATTTTTTTCACAGCAGCACCATCAACAAATTTATCAATACTGTGCAATTCTGTATTTACTTCATATTTTAATGAAGTTTTTAAGGATGGTGCACCTTCGGGTTCAACTCCAATTATTTTTGTATTCGGACTTAATTCTTTAAATACACTTAAAATTCCAGAAGCTAAACCTCCACCTCCAACAGGTACAAAAATATAATCAATAGGTTCTTTAATATCCTCTAACAATTCTAATGCTATTGTTCCTTGTCCGGCTATTATTTTTTTATCATCAAATGGATGAACGAACTCAAACTTCTGAGCCTCACTAAATTCTTTTGCAATTGCATATGAAGCATCAAAAGTATCTCCATAAAGTTTTATTTCAACATTTTCTTTACCAAACATTTCAACTTGTTTAATTTTTTGTTGAGGAGTTGTTGTTGGCATAAATATAATTCCTGAAATATTTAAAAAATTACATACTTGAGCTACACCTTGCGCATGGTTTCCTGCACTTGCACAAACTACAGTTTTTACATTTTTAGTATCCAATAAATTTTTAATCTTATTAAATGCTCCTCTAATTTTATAGGAACGAACTCTTTGTAAATCTTCTCGTTTAAAATGAATACTAGCCTGATACTTTTCAGAAAAATTCAACATTTTTATCAAAGGCGTATGTTTTACCAAATCTTTGATGTTATGCTGTGCTTTTTTAATTTCAGCTAGAGATATTTTATGTTTTTGATTTGTGCTCATATCTATAAAATAAAAAAACCATCGATTTCTAACTTAACAAAAGAAACCGATGGCAAAATTCAAATAAATAATTTCTAATTTACATCAATTTCAAAATTTAAATAATTTTAATCATTGCAGTCATTGATTCTCTTAATTCTGCTCCAATCATTTCAACTGCATGGTAACGAATTTCCTCATTTACTGCAATTAATTTTTGATTATCTACGCCATTATCTTCTTTTTCTCCATATTTTTCACCAATTACATCTGTATCTATTTCTTTCATAAAGTCAGCCAATAATGGTTTACAAGCATGATCAAACAAATAGCATCCGTACTCTGCTGTATCAGAAATAGTTGCATTCATTTCATATAATTTTTTACGAGCAATAGTATTCGCAATTAACGGTGTTTCATGTAAAGATTCATAATAAGCAGATTCATCAATAATACCAGCTTCGGTCATCGTTTCAAATGCCAGCTCAACACCTGCTCTAACAAATGCAATCATTAATACACCATTATCAAAATATTCCTGTTCTGAAATTTCTTTATTTGTCGCAGGTGTTTTTTCAAAAGCAGTATCACCGGTTTTAGCTCTCCAACTAAGTAAATCATTATCATCATTTTCCCAATCTTTCATCATGGTTTTTGAAAATTCACCTGAAATAATATCATCCATATGTTTTTGGAATAACGGACGCATAATACCTTTTAACTCTTCTGATAATTCAAAAGCTTTAATTTTAGCAGGATTTGACAATCTATCCATCATATTGGTAATTCCTCCATGTTTTAAAGCTTCTGTAATAGTTTCCCAACCGTATTGAATTAATTTTGAAGCATATCCAGGTTCAATTCCTTTTTCAATCATTTTATCAAAACTCAAAATAGATCCCGTTTGCAAAACACCACATAAAATAGTTTGCTCTCCCATTAAATCAGATTTAACTTCGGCAACAAATGATGATTCTAATACACCGGCTTTATCACCACCAGTAGCAACAGCATAAGCTTTAACTTGCTCAAAACCTTTACCTTGTGAATCATTTTCGGGATGAACAGCAATTAAAGTTGGCACACCAAAACCTCTTTTATACTCTTCTCGTACTTCAGATCCTGGTGATTTAGGTGCAACCATAATTACAGTAATATCTTTACGTATTTGCATACCTTCTTCTACAATATTAAAACCATGAGAATAAGACAAAGTTGATCCTTTTTTCATCAAAGGCATTATTGCATTGACTACTGAAGTATGTTGTTTATCTGGAGTTAAATTAATTACCATATCAGCAGAAGGAATCATTTCATTATAAGTACCTACTGAAAAACTGTTTTCAGTTGCATTTTTAAAAGATTGGCGTTTTTCATAAATTGCTCCTTCACGGAGCGCATAAGAAATATCCAAACCAGAATCACGCATATTTAATCCTTGATTAAGCCCTTGAGCACCACAACCAACAATTACAATTTTTTTACCTTTTAAAACTTCAACCCCATTACTAAATTCTGACGGATCCATCAATCTACATTTTCCTAATTGTGCTAATTGGCCTCTTAGTGAGAGTGTGTTAAAATAATTTGTCATTATTATATTGATTATTTAATTTAATTGTTTTTTTAATATTTCTGAAATTTTCATTTCTTCCTTTGTGACTGATATCCTTCCTGATCGTACAAACTGCATAATTCCATAAGGTAATAATTCATCATATAAAGTTTCAATCTCTTCTTTTCTACCTGATTTTTCAATCACAAAAAACTCAGGTGTAACTGTTACAATTTGTGCATTGCTTTTTTTAATTATATTTTGAATTTGACGTTCTTCAAAAAGCAATTTTGATTTAATTTTAAACAATGCTGATTGCAAATAAATTGATTCTTCATTTGTATGATAATACGCCTTAATTACTTCAACCTGTTTTTCTATTTGACCAATAATTTTTTTGACAGATTCTTCGGTTGAAGATACTACAATAATTAATCTTGTAACATTTTCAATTTCAGAGCTTGATGCTGTTAAACTCTCAATATTAATATGTCGCTTTAAAAATATACTTGAGATTCTGTTTAACAATCCTAAATTATTTTCTGTATATATTGATATGGTATATAAAACTTTTTCCATGATAATTTTTTATTTTAATCTAACATCTGAAACCGTTGCTCCCGTAGGAATCATAGGAAATACATTTCCTTCTTTTTCTACATTTACTTCTAAAAAATAAGATTCTTTTGAAGCAATCATTTTAGCGATAGCATCTGTCAAATTTTCTCTTTTACTCACTCTATCTGCCTTGATACTATATCCTTCTGCTATTTTCACAAAATCAGGATTGGTCATTACAGTTGAAGCATAGCGTCTGTCAAAAAACATTTCTTGCCATTGACGTACCATTCCTAAAAACTCATTATTTAATACCAAAATTTTAACAGGAACTTTGGTTTGTAAAACCGTTCCTAATTCTTGGATATTCATTTGAAAGCTTCCATCGCCAATAATGGCAACAACTTCTCTGTTTGGAGCACCCATTTTTGCACCAATGGAAGCAGGTAGAGCAAAGCCCATTGTACCTAAACCTCCTGAGGTAATCTTACTTTTAGTTTCTTTAAAATTAGCAAATCTACTAGCAATCATTTGATGCTGACCAACATCTGAAACAATTATAGCCTCACCTTTAGTCTCATTATTTAAAACTTCAATCACCTCTGCCATAGTTATACCCTGGCTCGTTGAATTTAACTGAGCTTTAATTACTTCATCAAACTCTACTTTATATAAATCTTTAAATTTTTGCAACCAAGTTTGATGTGTATTTTTATTTATTAAAGGAAAAATTAATGATAAAGTATCTTTAACATCTCCCATAACTGCAATGTCAGTTTTTACGTTTTTATCAATTTCAGCTAAATCAATATCAAAGTGAATTATCTTAGCTTGCTTGGCATAGGTTTCTAAATTACCTGTTACACGATCATCAAAACGCATTCCAATAGCAATTAAAACATCACATTCATTGGTCATAACATTAGGTGCATAATGACCGTGCATTCCCACCATACCAACATTCAAATTATGCTTGGTTGGCAAAGCAGACAAACCTAATAATGTTGAAGCTGAAGGTATTTCTGCTTTTTCAATAAAGGCTTTAAACTCTTCTTCGGCCTGACCTAAAGTAACTCCCTGACCAAAAATAACAAAAGGTTTTTTTGCCTTATTGATCAATTCTGCAGCAGCCTCAATTTTAGACATATCAATTTGTGGAACAGGAGTATAACTTCTAATTTTTGTACATTTTTTGTATTTAAAATCGAGTTCTCCAAATTGAGCATCTTTTGTAATATCAATCAAAACTGGACCTGGACGGCCTGATTTTGCAATGTAAAAAGCCTTTGCTAGAACTTCTGGAATTTCAGAGGCTTTAGTTATTTGATAATTCCATTTTGTAACAGGAGTGGAAATACTTACTATATCCGTTTCCTGAAAAGCATCACTTCCCAAAAGATTTGAACCTACTTGACCAGTGATACAAACAATTGGAGTTGAATCAATTTGCGCATCGGCAATACCAGTTATCAAATTCGTAGCACCTGGTCCTGAAGTGGCAATTGCCACACCTACTTTGCCTGAAGAACGAGCAAATCCTTGCGCCGCATGGATTGCACCTTGTTCGTGTCGTGTTAAAACGTGATGTAGTTCATTTTGATATTTATAAAATTCATCATAAACCGGCATTATTGCACCACCTGGATATCCATAAATTAAATCTGCACCTTCGGCAAGCAAACATTTCACTACTGCTTCAGCACCTGATATTTTAATTGTTTTTTTAGTAGTCACTTTTTGCTTTTGTTTTGTTACTGTTTCCATAACTATCTCATTTCTAGTTGATTTTATCTTTTCAAAGAGAAAGTTTTTTTACTTTCACCCTTTACCTTTTTACTTTTTCTAGCCTAAAACTTATCTGTAACGCATCCTTCAGAAGCTGAAGAAACCATTTTGGCATATTTGTATAAAATTCCTTTTTTATGTTTTGGAGCTGGTTGTACCCATTTTGCTTTTCTTTTTGCGATTTCGTCATCAGATAAATCAACACTAATCTCATTAGAAGCAGCATCAATAGTAATAATATCACCATCTTCAACTAAGGCAATTAAACCACCGGTTTGTGCCTCGGGAGTAATATGGCCTACAACAAAACCATGCGTGCCACCAGAGAACCTACCATCAGTAATTAATGCAACCGATTTACCTAAACCAGCTCCCATAATCATGGAGGTTGGCTTTAACATTTCGGGCATTCCCGGTCCTCCTTTTGGACCAACATATCGAATAACAATTACATCTCCTTTTTTAGCTTTTCCTGCACTTATTCCTTCATTTGCTTCATCTTCGCTATTAAAAACAACTGCAGATCCTTGAAATAAATCACCTTCATAACCACTTATTTTAGCAACACCACCTTCTTCAGCAAGATTACCAAACATGATTTGTATATTTCCTGTTTGTTTTAATGCTTTTTCTGACGGATGAATTACATCTTGTTCAAATTCTAAAGCTCTAACACTTTTTAAATTTTCGGCTATGGTGTTTCCGGTAACGGTCATACAATCACCATGCAATAATCCTTCTTGTAAAAGATATTTCATTACTGCCGGTGTACCACCAATATCGTAAACATCTTCCATTAAATATTTACCACTAGGTTTTAAATCTCCAATAACGGGAGTACGATCACTAACTCTTTGAAAATCAGCTAAAGTAAATTCAATATCTGCAGCATGAGCTATTGCTAAAAAATGCAAAACGGCATTGGTTGAACCACCTAAAGCATTCACAACAGTTATTGCATTTTCAAGTGATTTTTTGGTAATTATATCTAAAGGTTTTAAATCTAATTCTAATAAATTTTTAATCGCATCAGCAGTTATTTCAGCCTCCTTATCTTTTAAAGGATTTTCTGCTGGAAGAGAAGAATTTCCTGGCAAGGAAAAACCCATTGCTTCAATTGCAGATGCCATTGTATTTGCGGTATACATACCACCACAAGCTCCTGGCCCCGGACAAGCATTTTTAATAATACTTTTATATTCAACAGCATCAATTATGCCTGCAACTTTTTTCCCTAAAGCTTCAAATGCAGAAACTATATTTAATTTTTCACCATTATGACACCCCGAGGCAATCGTGCCTCCATAAACCATAATAGATGGACGGTTTAATCTCAACATTGCCATTACAGATCCAGGCATATTCTTATCACAACCAACAACAGGAACCAAAGCATCATAACTTTGTGCATTCATAACAGTTTCCATAGAATCTGCAATAATATCCCGTGAAGGCAATGAATAATTCATACCTGAGGTTCCCATTGAAATACCATCGCTAACACCAATGGTATTAAAAACCAAACCTACTTGTTGCTTTTTATTTATTTGTTCTTTTAATTGATAAGCCAGTTTATTCAAGTGCATATTACATGGATTTCCATCAAATCCTGTACTTGCAATGCCTATTTGAGGCTTATTCATATCTTCATCAGAAAAACCAACAGCGTACAACATTGCTTGTGCAGCTGGTTGTGTTTCATCTTGGGTTAATCGTTTACTATATTTATTTAAATTTTTCATTAAAAAATCAATACTTTATATTTCTTTTAAATTGTCATAATATTTTTAAAACTTTCAAAATTAAAATAGCTTTAACTTAAGCTTGCTACTATTATAAGAATTATTACAACATCCATTAAATATAATTATTACTTATTTTTCTGATTTACAGTATATTGAAAATATTTATTTACAAGGTTTAAATAAAAAAACCTTCCTGAATTTAGGAAGGCTTTAAATATAATACCAATTTAATTTTAAAATTTGTCTTTAGTAAATTGAATTATTTTTTGCTTAAAATAGGCAGAAAAATAAAGCATAGCATTTGTTACGGTTTCTTTTTATAACGACATTTAAGTAAAAAAGAAATGATTTATATGACTTATTTTATGGTTAAATTGGTATAAAACATTTATTTATACTTGAATTTAGCCTTCCTTTTAATAATTGACTCTACAGATACGTTTTCAATATTACTTTCTAACCAAGATATAATATCTAAATACATAAAGGATCTTTTTTCATAAGGATGATTCTCAAAAGTTTTTAAATCTTTATGTAATTCTATAAAAGCCTTTTTTAATTCATGAGGATAAATATTACTCAAACTACGTAAAAAAGTAATAAATTTCTTTTGAACAATATGCAATTCATTCATTTTAATCAAAAACTTATACGTCGATTTTATTAAAGTATCCAAATTTTGATCTAAACCTGCCTCATAATGTGCAACAAGATTTAAAATTCTTGAAAAACAAAGCAAATCCTCACGCATTTTTAAATCTTTGTTTTTTATAATTTTTTCAAGATAAAAAATACTTTTTTCGTATTGTGAAGATCCAAAATACAAACTTGCAAATTTGTAATAAAAAACCATAATATGATGCTGGTCAATTTTTTGTTTGTAATTTTCAATTTCACTTAAAATTTCAGGAATTAAATCAATTCCTTTACTAAAATTACCTTCTAAAAAATAAAGGTTGATTTTGTTTAAATATAGATACAAAAATGCAAGAGATTTTGTATTGTCATTTAATAATATTTTACCTTGGCTTATTTCATCTTCAAAAGAAAGAAGTGTTGATTTAAATTTTGAAAGGTGCTGGATTAAAAATAGTGATTCTAATAAATAATTTATTCCCTTCAAGTAAAAAACAGGATTGGTAGTTTTCATTTTTGGGTTATCATGAAATAAATTTACCCATTTTTGAGAATACTTATAACATGAAACAAAATCTTGAATTATAAAACTATACCACAAATAAGCTTTGTATAAATATAATTTTTCTTTTATTCCTAACTTATTAAAATCGTACGCTGGCAAATTAGATTCAAAATAATTTTTAACTTTTTCAAAATCTTCATCTGTTCTAACATATCCTTTTTTTAACAGCAAACTATATAATTGTAAAGATAAATTTGAAAGGTTACTCATGATAACAGTTCGATTACTTATCTCTTTTGACTGAGAAATCAAATCATCAGCACGAGTACTTAAACTACGTGTAATATATTGTGATTCAATAATTTTTTCGAGCTCAACTATTTCATAAGCTAAATTATTTTCCTCATTCAACAAAGCCATATTTTTTGCTTTTTCTAAAATTTTCAAACTTTGTTTATGTAAACCTTTACTGTATAAAATTGTAGCAAAATCAAGCTGTTCTCTAATTTGTGTTTTTACATTTTGATGAAACGGATTTAAACGTAAACTAACTAAAATTTGTTTGTATAAATGTGCTTTAGAATTTGATAGTTGTTGCTTTTTAATGTTAGTCTTTTGTAAAATAACTTTTTCATTAAAATCTTCCATTTTATCTAAAACCGAAAATAATGCCATGAAGTTTTTTTCAGATTTTCCACCTAATCTTCCTGCATACAATTTAAACTGCCTTTTCTCAGATTTTGATAAAGATTTAACTAATAAAAAAAGTGTATCTTTTTTTTCCATAGACATCGTAATAAAACGCTTATAACTACTTGTATTTCTTCTATTTACAATATACAAAAACAACTTGAATATAGTAAACTATTTAAAATGAATTCTTTAGACTATCACATTCAAATTATTTTTGATTATTCAAAAGTGATAAAAATTATTTAATAATGAGCACAAATAAAGTCCAAATATTTGACACTACCTTAAGAGATGGAGAACAAGTCCCTGGTTGTAAGTTAAATACCGATCAAAAATTAGTTATTGCCAAACGATTGGATTTGTTGGGAGTAGATGTAATTGAAGCCGGATTTCCTATTTCTAGCCCGGGAGATTTTAACTCTGTAGTTGAAATTTCAAAATTGGTAAAAAATGCTATTGTTTGTGGACTGACAAGAGCTAATAAAAAAGATATTGAAGCTGCTGCTGAATCTTTGCAATATGCTGTAAGGCCAAGAATTCACACAGGTATTGGGACTTCAGAATCTCATATAAAATACAAATTCAACTCAACTCCTGAAAAAATTATTGAACGTGCAAAAGATGCCGTTAAATATGCAAAAACATTTGTTGAAGATGTTGAATTTTATGCCGAAGATGCAGGGAGAACAGATAATGAATTTTTAGCACGAATTTGTGAAGTAGCAATCAAATCAGGAGCTACAGTTTTGAATATTCCTGACACAACTGGTTATTGTTTACCTGAAGAGTACGGTGCAAAAATCAAATATTTAAAAGAAAATGTAAAAGGAATTGACAATGTGATCCTTTCTTGTCATTGTCATAATGATTTAGGATTAGCAACAGCAAATTCTATTGCTGGTGTTCAAAATGGCGCTCGTCAAATTGAATGTACTATTAATGGTATTGGTGAAAGAGCAGGAAATACTGCTTTAGAAGAAGTGGTTATGATTTTAAAACAACACCCTTACTTAAATTTAGACACAAATATTAATACACAATTATTACACAGCACAAGTCAATTGGTTCAACATCATATGGGTATAAGTGTACAGCCAAATAAAGCTGTAGTTGGTGAAAATGCTTTTGCTCATAGCTCTGGAATACATCAAGATGGTGTAATAAAAAATAGAGGAACTTATGAAATTATGAATCCTGAAGATGTAGGTGTCAATGAATCTTCTATAGTTTTAACTGCCAGAAGTGGAAGAGCTGCTTTAGCTTATAGAGCAAAAAAATTAGGATATGAATTAACTAAAATTCAACTAGATATTGTATACCCCGAGTTTTTGAATTATGCCGATATAAAAAAAGAAGTTGAAAATGAAGATATTCATAAAATTATTGAAGCCAGTAAAGTTTTTATAAACAGAATAGTAGCATAAATATTTCAACAATCGATATATTTAAAATAATATTAAATTATTCATTAATACATTCACAATTATAAATTTTTTTTGATAAAAAGGAGTAATCAATTTTACTCCTTTTTGTTTTTTGTAGATTTATACCAAATTAACCTTGTAATTACGTATTATATTGTTTCTTTTTCACAATATCTTTGTTAAAAGATTTTAACATAAGCAAAAGCTATGCTAAAAAATTTTAACTTCAAACTTGAAAAAAATAATTCAATATAATTGTACGCCATTACAAAATCAAATTGATATTACATAAAAATCAAAACAAATGTCATTCACCGAAGTTGTAAATCATCGTAGATCTATTCGTAAATTCAACCCTAACAAACCAATTGATTCCAAAGTTGTAAAACAATGCATTCAACAAGCAACACTTGCTCCAACTAGTAGCAATATGCAGTTGTGGGAATTCTATCATGTTACATCTTCTGATAAATTAAAAAAACTATCT
>JAUWLK010000249.1 GCA_030613745.1 Flavobacteriaceae bacterium
TCAAAAAATGCTTTAATTCAAATTATTAGAGCTTCTGCCGCTGATGACGAAATAGAAAATGCTACGCTATTGCGTGAAAAAATTATTCAAGATTCACTAAAAAATGAAAGTCCAACCAATATTGCAATTACTTACCTAAAAAATGAAGTGAGAAAAGCGTTTTAATCAAAAGTTAAAAGTTTTACTTTGATATATGATTAAACTTATCTAATTAGTTGATTTGATAAAATAATAATATAATTTTTTTGGTTAAATAATTAATAAAAGATAATATTATCTTTTTATTTAATTAACTTTGTATAAAAATAAAATTGAATGAGAGACATATTGAATAAAACAATAGCGGAAATAGTAAGTGATGACATAAGTACTGCTTCAGTTTTTAAAAAATATCATTTGGATTTTTGCTGTGGTGGTGGAAAAACCATTTCAAAAGCTTGTGAAAAAACTAATATAAATATTGAAGATATTTTGTATGATTTAGAAAATGTAAATATTAGTAATTCAAACTCTAATTTAAATTTTAAAGATTGGAAACTAGATTTTTTAATCGATTATATTGTTAATGTACATCATACTTTTGTCTTAGAGAATGTTGGAGTTATAAATGAATTTGCACAAAAAGTAGCTACAGTACACGGCGACCATAATCCGGAAAATATTGAAATTGCAAACTTATTTGCTCAATTAAGCAAGGAGCTTATTTCACATATGAAAAAAGAAGAAGATATTTTATTTCCGGCAATCAAACAAATGATAAATAACGGAAATAGCGATTTTGATTTTGACACAATTGAAAGTCCTATTAAAATGATGGAAGAAGAACATGATAATGCCGGAGATATCATTAAAAAAATTCAACAGTTAAGTAATAACTTTTCTACACCAGATTATGCCTGTAATACTTATAAAGCTTTATACCATAAACTAGAAGAATTTACCAATGATTTATTTCAACACATTCATTTAGAGAATAATATTTTATTCCCTAAAGTTCGAATATTGGAGAATGAATTAAAAATGTAAAATCTTTAGAGGAATATATTTATATGACAATCAGGTTGGTCATAACTTGATTGCCATATTTTTTAAGTAGAATTAATTGTATATTTATTATCTCTAAAATTTTAAATATGTATTTTAAGTATTCTATTATAATCTTTTTATTATTCAATTCAACAATTTGTTTGGCACAAAGACCTGATTCTGAAATCATCAAAACTAATAATGGTGATCTAGTTATTCAACCAATTTTACACGGTACACTAGTATTACAATGGAATGATCAAACCATATATGTTGATCCTTATGGTGGTGTAAATGCTTTTAAAGATATTGATCAACCAAATTTAATTTTAATAACTGATATTCATGGTGATCATCTAGACCTCAATACTTTAAAAGCTTTAAAAACAGATAAAGTTATCTTTATAGCTCCTCAAGCTGTAGCAGATAAATTGCCTGAAGAATATCATAAAAATTTAATAATCATAAATAATGATGGAGAAACCAAACAGTTAGGAATTTCCATTAAAGCAATTCCAATGTATAATTTACCCGAAGAAACTGATGCAAAGCATCCTAAAGGAAGAGGAAATGGTTATTTATTAAAATTGGGAGGTAAAACTATTTATATTTCTGGCGATACAGAGGATATTGTAGAAATGAGAAATCTTAAAAATATCGATATTGCATTTATCTGTATGAATTTACCTTACACCATGGATATCAATCAAGCAGCAAATGCTGTACTAGATTTTAAACCTAAAATTGTATATCCATATCATTATCGAGGAAAACCTGATATGAGTGACACTAAAGCATTTAAGAATTTAGTTAATAAAGAAAATTCAAATATTGAAGTTAGACTTCGAAATTGGTATCCCGATTATAATTAGTGAATAACACTTATTACATCATGCTTGGTTATTATATGAAATTTGCCATTTCCTAAATCAACCAAAACGGCTTGATTTTGTTTATTTATGAGTCTTGAGATATCTTCAACAGATGCTTTTTTATGCACTATAGGAAAAGGATTTTGCATCACATCTTTTATCAATTTATCAGCAATATTTTTATCTTTAAAATACAATCTAAACAAATCACTTTCGTCTAGTGAGCCTACAAAACCTGTACTATCTATAACCGGTAATTGTGAAATTTTATTAGTCCGCATTCTTTCTATAGCATGCGATACTAATTCTCCAATTTTAACAGTAACCAATGGTTTATCAATATGGTTTTTAATCAAATCAGAAGCGTATTTTATGTTTTCATCTAAAAATCCTCTTTCACGCATCCAGTCATCGTTAAACATTTTACCAACATATCTGCTTCCATGATCGTGAAATAAAACTACAACTACATCTTCAGGTTTAAATTTATCTTTTAATTGCAGTAATCCTTTTATAGCTGACCCAGCTGAATTACCAACAAAAATCCCTTCCTCTAAAGCTAATTTACGAGTATAAACCGCTCCATCTTTATCCGTTACTTTTTCAAAACCATCAATTATATCAAAATCCACATTTTTGGGTAAGATATCTTCCCCTATTCCTTCAGTGGTATAAGAATAAATTTCATTAGGATCAAATATACCAGTTTCATGATATTTTTTAAATACCGAGCCATAGCTGTCAATACCCCAAATTTTAATATTCGGATTTTTCTCTTTTAAATATTTTCCAACTCCAGAAATAGTTCCTCCAGTTCCTACACCAACAACAAAATGAGTAATTTTCCCATCTGTTTGTTCCCAAATTTCAGGACCAGTACTTTCATAATGTGCAGCTGTATTTGATAAGTTATCATATTGATTTACATACCAAGAATTTGGAGTTTCTTCTGACAAACGCTTCGAAACAGAATAATATGAACGTGGATCATCAGGTTCAACATGTGTAGGGCAAACAATTACTTCAGCTCCTAAAGCACGTAAAATATCTATCTTTTCTTGTGATTGTTTATCGGCAATTACAAAAATACATTTATACCCTTTTACCGAAGCTACCATAGCCAAACCCATACCAGTATTTCCAGATGTTCCTTCAATAATTGTACCTCCAGGTTTTAAAAACCCTTCTCTTTCTGCTTCGGCTATCATTTTAACTGCCATCCGATCTTTTACAGAATTTCCCGGATTGAAAGTTTCAACTTTGGCAAGCACCAATGCATCAACACTTTCAACAATTTTATTTAATTTAACCATTGGAGTATTTCCAATAGTTTCTAATATATTTTTAGCGTATTTCATTTTTCATTATTGAGAGTTTGCAAAAATAAAGAATTCAAATTATCTAAAGAAAATTTAACTTGACATTTTATTAGTAAAACTCCATTTTATGGAGCTTATATGATGAATTTAATATTGTAAGTTGAACTGAACTAGGTAAACATCTTTGGAAAAGTTTCTTCCATATTTTTATTTAATACCTTTAATCGAAAAACTGATCGTAAGAACCCTAGTCCATAACCAAAAAATTGGACAAGAGTTGCAAAAATACTTAACAAAGCAACAACAAAGCTTCTATTTTTTATTAGTGAATCAATAAAAATTAGAATAAAATAAATACTATAAAAAAGAACTAATATTTTACAGTTAAATAGTATTCCTAAAACCAAGAGCAATAAGCCAATAATAAATAAACTGGGAAACCAAAAGGTTAACTTTGCTGTTTTAGGATACATTTTATTCAAAATTGGTCTGGCAGCACCAAAATTAAAAGTTTGATTGAAAAATTGTTTCCATGTAGAACGTCGTTTATGATAAACAAAAGCTTTAGAAATAAATTGAGTTTCAAACCCTTTATTCCAAAGTTTAAATGTTAGATC
>JAUWLK010000332.1 GCA_030613745.1 Flavobacteriaceae bacterium
GAATGCCATTTTATGAAAATGAATACCATGCAAAAATTATATTTGTGTATGAAATATGAATTGCCTGAGGTTAAAGTTTCTGAAGAAATACAAAAAAAAGCATTAATACCTATTCAACGAATGTTAGAAATATCAGCAAAAAAATAATATGAGTATTTTTAAAATTGATACCTTGATCTTAGGTTCTGGTGTAGCCGGACTAACCATAGCCATAAAAACTGCTCTTGCTTTACCCAATAAAAAAGTTTTTGTAGTAACTAAAGCTGAAAAAAGTGAATCAAATACAAAATACGCTCAAGGCGGAATTGCCTCCGTATGGGATAAATTAGATTCGTTTGAAGATCATATCAATGATACTATGGTTGCCGGAGATTATTTGAATGATATTGAGGTAGTAAAAATGGTTATTGAGGAAGCACCAAAATGCATGAAACAATTGATTAATTGGGGTGTTGATTTTGATCAAGCCAAAAATGGTGATTTGGATCTAGGAAAAGAAGGAGGACACTCTGCAAATAGAGTTTTGCATCACAAAGATATCACAGGTTTTGAGATAGAAAAAAACCTATTAAAACAGGTTAATCTACTACCAAATATAACATTATTACCTTATCATTTCGCAATAGATCTAATAACAGATCACCATGTAAAAGGTAAAGAAACTATTGATAGTATATCTTGTTATGGTGCTTATGTTTTAAATCAGAAAACTAAAAAAATTGATACTTACATAGCAACTTCAATTGTTTTAGCAACTGGTGGCGTTGGTCAGGTTTATGCCGCAACAACAAATCCAAATGTGGCAACTGGTGATGGTATTGCAATGGCTTACCGCGCCAAAGCCAAAATTGAAGATATGGAATTTGTTCAATTTCATCCAACTTCATTATACCAACCGGGAGAAAGTCCGGCCTTTTTAATTTCAGAAGCTGTTCGTGGTTTTGGTGCTTTTTTACGAAATAAAAAAGAGGAACGATTTATGCTAAAAATTGATGATAGAGCTGAGTTAGCCCCTCGTGATATTGTTGCTCGTGCAATTGATAGTGAATTGATAAAAAGTGGAAACCAATATGTATATTTAGATTGCACACATTTAAAAATGGATGCCTTTATTAATCATTTTCCAAATATTTTTGAAAAATGTAAAAGTTTGGGAATTGACATAGCAACCCAATATATTCCTGTTGTTCCTGCGGCACATTATTTAATGGGAGGTATTATTGTTGATAAAATAGGATATACTTCTCTTAAAAATTTATTTGCTTGTGGAGAATGTGCTAGAACAGGATTGCATGGTGCAAATCGCTTGGCATCAAATTCACTTTTAGAAGCCTTGGTATTTGGAAATAAAATAGCAAATGAAATTTCTGAAAACAGAAAAAATTTGATATTAGATAAAAATATACAAATTCCAGAATGGGATGAAGAAGGTACAACAGTTCCTAAAGAAAAAGTATTGATTTCGCATAATAGGAAAACAATACAAAACATTATGACAGATTTGGTTGCGATTGTACGTTCAAATGAGCGCCTAGAAAAGGCCTTAGATCATTTAAATTACTTATATCAAGATACTGAAAAAGCGTATGACAAATCAAAATTATCACCTCAAATTTGCGAATTGAGAAATTTAAATGCTATAGCTTATTTAATTGTAAAACAATCTATGAAAAGAAAAGAGAATAAAGGTGCTTTTTATAGTTTGAATAATTTAAAAAACTAGTTTGTGATGTTGTAGTTTTTGTGGATTTGTTTATTCGTTGATTTGTGTAATTGTGTAGTATTTTCTAAAATTAATTCACCAATAAATTTACCTAAAACTCCAATTTTTATAATCAGAAGAGCCTTCTAATTTATTTTCTAAGTCATCAGGTAAGGCTGGAAAGAAATCAATACCAGTTAATAATTCAATTTTATCAATAGAGGTTACGAATTTATAGAGTGGTAAATCG
>JAUWLK010000146.1 GCA_030613745.1 Flavobacteriaceae bacterium
AATTGGTTAAAAGAAATGAAAATTTACCTCCAACCGAAATAGTTAGAATTACAACTATGTCGGGTTGTAGTACTTAATAATTATTTACTCTGCTAAAGTTGATTACTTTAGCAGAGTTATTTTTAAATTTTATAAAATGACTAAAGTAGAATTACAGAATAATGTTGAAAAAGCGTTAGAAGAAATTCGCCCATATCTCATTACTGATGGAGGAGATATTTCTCTTATTGGTATTGAAAATGATGTGGTTAAAGTACAATTATTAGGTGCTTGTATAGGTTGTACTGTAAATCAATTGACTTTAAAAAATGGTGTAGAAGCTACCATTAAAAAATATGCTCCTCAAATAAAAGAAGTTGTAGAAGTTAAATAAATTTAATTTTATTCAACACTTTTTACTTTTACCTTTAAACTCTTGCCAAAAAAAATCATTATATTTGTGATAATCGAAAACACAAGTATAATATGTATCTATTTTTTACTGAATTATTACTACTTCTTAAATTCTTGATTAAAAGAAATCCTGAATAAATGTTTATTTTATTACAAGCATTTTTATACTTTATATTATTAATTTAAACACTTTATTATGCCAAGATATCATACTTTAGGTAAAATACCTCCTAAACGACATACCGTATTTAAAAATGAAAAAGGAGGATTGTATCAAGAAGAACTTTTTGGAACAGCTGGTTTTGCAGGAATGTCATCTTTAATTTATCATCTTTATCCTCCAACAGTTGTTAGTGAGATCAAAAGAGTTGGTGATGTTTCTCCAAAAATTGCTATTGAAAAAAATATGAAAGCCTTGAGCTTTAAAGGGTTTTCATTAAAACCAGAAAAAGATTATTTAAAAAGCAGAAAAACACTTTTTGCTAATGCGGATTTACATATTGGTTTGGCTGCTCCGAAATCATTTTCTAAAGACTATTTTTATAGAAATTCTGATGCAGATGAAATGCTTTTTATTCACGTTGGTAGTGGTACTTTAAGAACAATGTATGGTAATCTTTATTTTAAATATGGAGACTACTTAATTATTCCGAAAGGAACTACTTATCAAATAGATTTTGATACAGAAGATAATAGAATTTTATATATTGAATCATTTAGTGCAATTAAAAGCCCTTCACGATATAGAAATAATTACGGACAATTTTTAGAACATTCACCATTTTGTGAACGTGATTTCAGGTTACCAAAAGATTTAAAAATGCACGACGAAAAAGGAGAATTTAAAATATTTTCTAAAAAGCAGGGTGTAATGTGGGAATATACTCATAAAAATCATCCTTTTGATGTAGTGGGCTGGGATGGCTTTAATTATCCTTATGCTTTTTCTATTCATGATTTTGAGCCAATTACTGGTCGTATTCATATGCCACCACCAATTCATCAACAATGGGAAGCGACAGGTTTTGTGGTTTGTTCATTTGTTCCTAGAATGTATGATTATCATCCAAATGCAATTCCAGCACCATACCACCACAGTAATATAGATTCTGAAGAATTATTATATTATGTTGATGGCGATTTTATGAGTAGAAATAATATTGAAAAGGGGCAAATAACGCTACATCCAGGAGGAATTCCTCATGGTCCACATCCAGGAGCTATTGAAAGAAGCGTTGGAAAAAAAGAAACAGGTGAATTAGCAGTAATGATTGACCCTTTTAATCCGATTAGTATTACCGAAGAAGCTTTAAAGTTAGAAGTTGATGATTATTATAAATCGTGGATAACAGAATGAGAATAAAGAAGATAGATTAGAGAATAAAGAAAATGGATAATGGGTTTGAGAAAAAGACATAATTATAAAAATCTTAAAATTTGGAAATTAGGTTTGGAAATAGTTAATGATATTTTTGATATTATAAATGAATTTCCAAAACATGAAAGATTTGATTTAAGTTCTCAGATAAGTAGATGTTCAATTTCAATGCCAAGTAATATTGCTGAGGGTTCAGCTAGAACAGATAAATCATTTTCTCATTTTTTAGATATTTCTTTAGGGTCTTCTTTTGAGTTAGAAACTCAATTATTAATTGCATATCATAGAAGATATATTGATGAAAATAAATTAAATAAACTTGAAGAAAAAATAGAAGAGTTTCAAAAAATGACTATGAGTTTTCAAAACAGATTATAAGGTCTTTATTCTCTCCTCTTTATTCTTTTGTCTAAAAAAATATTATGAGCAATTTAAAAAACATTAAAAATCATACATATAGTTTAGAAAAAATATTTCCAGAAGCAGATGATTTTTTACCTTTATTAGGAACAGATTATGTTGAGTTTTATGTTGGAAACGCTAAACAAGCAGCACACTTTTATAAAACTGCACTTGGGTTTCAATCTTTAGCATATTCAGGCTTAGAAACAGGAGTAAAAGACCGTACAAGTTATGTTGTTGTACAAGATAAAATAAAATTGGTTTTTACAACTCCCATGCCAGGAACAGAAAATAATGAAATTTTTGATCATATTGTCAAACATGGTGATGGTGTTAAAGTAATTGCACTTTGGGTTGATGATGCAAGAAAATCATGGGAAGAGACAACAAAACGAGGAGCAAAATCCTATTTTGAACCAGTAATTGAAAAAGATACCGATGGTGAAGTTGTAAGATCAGCTATTCATACTTATGGTGAAACTGTCCATGTTTTTGTAGAAAGGAAAAATTATGATGGAATATTTTTACCAGGTTATGAAAAATGGGAATCACATTACAATCCTTTAGATTGTGGCTTGCGTTATATTGATCATATGGTAGGAAATGTTGATTGGGGTCAAATGAACGTTTGGGCAAAATTTTATAATGAAGTGATGGGCTTTGCAAATTTGATAACATTTGATGATAAAGATATTTCTACTGATTATACGGCCTTAATGAGTAAGGTAATGACCAATGGTAATGGTAGGATTAAATTTCCTATTAACGAACCTGCTAAAGGAAAAAAGAAATCACAAATTGAGGAATATATTGATTTTTATAATGGCGCAGGATGTCAACACATTGCTGTTGCAACTAATGATATTGTTTTTACGGTAAGTGAAATGAAAAAACGTGGTGTTGAATTTTTATATGTTCCAGGAACTTACTATGATACAGTAGGAGATCGTGTTGGAGAAATTGCTGAAGATATGGAAACACTAAAAAAACACGGTATTATGGTAGATAGAGATGATGAGGGATATTTACTGCAAATTTTTACGAAACCAGTAACAGATAGACCAACCTTATTTTTTGAAATAATTCAACGTAAAGGGGCTCAATCGTTTGGCAAAGGTAACTTTAAAGCTTTGTTTGAATCTATTGAAGCCGAACAAGAAAGAAGAGGTACTCTTTAAAAATTACAATAATGATTTAAACGACTAAACAAATAAACGAATAAACGAATCAACAATTAACTCATTATAAAAATAGTTATCTTATGAACTATTATAGTTGAGAGGTTTTTTATTTAGTTTCTGTAAAAGTTTTGCTGATTATTTTCCACCCATCTTGTGTATTTAATAAAGTCAAATAGTCGGTGTAAGATTTATCAATATATTT
Organism: Flavobacteriaceae bacterium; assembly: GCA_030613745.1. Taxonomy (GTDB): domain Bacteria; phylum Bacteroidota; class Bacteroidia; order Flavobacteriales; family Flavobacteriaceae; genus Lutimonas. Next base: position 3,557 of record JAUWLK010000146.1, read on the forward strand.
AAATTCAGTTTTAAAATTTGCAATATTTCCGGTAACATCTCCTGTTAATATTTGAGTGCTTACTTTTTGTTTTCCATCAGATTTTACTTTGTTTAAATAAGCATTAAAAGGAATTATTAATTCTTTATTATCACTACTTGTATATAGCTTTGCATCATTAGAAAAAGCATTCTGTAATTGGTTTAAATCTGCATTTTTTCTTCCTTCAAAATAATTTTGAATGGTAGCTTCTACATTTTTATATTTTGTTTCTTTATTGAAAAATTCTCGTAAAACTTTGTTGTATTCCATAGCTGCATTTATATAAGGAAAATGACCTTCATTGTGAAATGTAAATACTTCAGCATCAGTATAAAGATTTTTAATTTCTTTTCTCAATTCAGGTGGTATTAAAGGATCATTATCTGATTCAATAATTAATTTTGGAATTCTTTTTGTTTCATATTTCTCAGGAGTCGCTATAAATTTATCAATAACAACATAATATCTATTCATAAATTGCTTTTTGCTAAAAGGTAAACTAGGTAAAAAAGCCTTTAATAATTCAGAATTTTTAGCTGCTGGAACTATTTCATTTTTTAATTTTTTATCTCCTAATTTTGATAATAAAATTTCTGGCAATAAAGGAATTACTTTACTTTTTGTTGCATTTTCTTTTTCTAGAACATAATTTGGAGGAAAAGTGTTTCCAAAAACAACTTTTTCAATTCTATTTGGAATTGTTTTTACCAAATACTGCGTAATATATCCACCCATTGAAGTACCAACTGCATAAAATTTATCAACTTCTTCATTTTTTAGAATTTTATGAATTCCTTTTGCAGCTTTTTCGAGTGAATTTATTTCTTCAGGTAGGGTATATGTTATTACTTTATAATCTTTTTCAAATTCATTTATTTGTTGCCACCATAAATCATATGCTCCACCCATTCCATGTAAAAAGAGAATGGTTTTATTTCCATTTCCTCCAGTATAATATTTCCATTTAACACTATCAATTTCGATTTCTTTTGTAGTTTTTGATTGTAATTCTTTTAAATTTTGAGATGCCTTATCATTATTTTGATATAATTTAAAAAAATCAGATGAAGATGCAGGAATCATGTAAATACCTAGGATAATTACAAAAAGTAATAATAATATTTTTTTGAATAATTTCATTTTCTTAAAAATTAGATTTTACTAATTTAAATAATTTATTTAATAGTGCTATATTTGAAAGTATTGATAAACATAATAAGTAATAAATGATTCTAACTCAAAAATATTCGACTTTTTATACATTAATTGAGAAATTACAATCTGCAAAAAACAAATGGGTACTATTACCTGTAGATCAAAAAATCAAAAAATTAATTGATGTAAAAAATAAAACTGGTAAATATGCTCAGCAATGGGTTGATTTGGCAGTAGAAAATAAACAAATTGATAAAAACTCACCTTTATCTGGTGAGGAATGGAGTACCGGACCGTGGGCGGTTATTTACACCGTAAACGCTTATATAAAAACCCTTGAAGAGATTCAAAGTGGGAATATAGCCAATTTGATAAAAGGAATTGAAACAAGAAATGACGGACAGATTAAGGTTCGTGTTTTTCCTTCAGATATTTATGAAAATCTATTGTTTAATCAAATAAAAGGTGAAGTTTGGATGCAAAAAGGAGTAACAAAAAATAACCTTTTGCAAAATATGGCAGCATTTTATCATCAAAAAAAACCTCAAGGAAAAGTCAGTTTAGTGTTAGGTGCTGGTAATATTAATTCAATTCCGCCGCTTGATGTACTTTATAATTTGATAGTCAAAGGTGAAGTTTCTTTGTTGAAAATGAATCCTGTTAACGATTATCTTACACCAATTTTTAAAAAGATTTTTGAAACCTTTATAAATGATGATTATGTAAAAATTGTAAATGGAGGAATTGATGAAGGAAAATACCTTACTTCACATCCCAAAATTGAAACAATCCACATTACTGGAAGTGAAAAAACACATGATGCCATAGTTTACGGGATTGGAAATAATGGTTTAAAAAGAAAAAAAGAAAACAATCCGGTTTTAGTTGCTTCAAAACCAATAAGAAGTGAACTTGGAGGAATTGGACCAATGATAGTAGTTCCCGGGCCATGGAATGATAAAGATATTGATTTTCAAGCACAAAATATTGTAACTGCTAAGTTGCATAACGGAGGTCATAATTGTGTTGCTTCTCAAGTATTGATTTTACCTGAAAGCTGGAAACAATCTGATAAATTATTGAATAAAGTAAGGTATTATTTAAAAGAGGTGCCTTACAGAAAGGCGTATTATCCTGGTGCTGATATTAGACAAAAATCTGCAAAGAAATCATATCCCAAAGCTGAAGAATTGATAGGAGAAATTCCGAGGACATTAATAACAGGAATTAATGCAAATAAAAAAGATGAATATGCCTTTTGTACCGAATTTTTTGGTGCTGTTTATGCAGAAACAAGTATTGAAGGTGATACAGCCTTAGAGTTTTTACAAAATGCAGTTAAGTTTTGCAATAATTCATTACACGGAACATTAGGAGCTACAATTTTGATTCATCCAGATACGATAAAAGAATTAGGAGATGAATTTGAAAATTGTATTGCCGATTTAAAATACGGTGCTATTGGAGTAAATATTTGGAATGGTGTAGTTTTTTTATTGCCTCAATGTACTTGGGGAGCATTTCCCGGTCATACTTATAATGATATTCAAAGCGGAATAGGGGTGGTGCATAATAGTTTGATGTTTGATAAGCCTGAAAAAACGGTATTATACGGGCCTTTTAAAACTTTGCCTAGAGCACTTAATTTAGCTCCGCCAAAACCACCTTGGTATGTTACTAATAAAACTGCAGATACGACTATGAAACGAATTACAAAATTTGCTTTAAAACCAAATATTTTGAACTTGCCAGGGATATTTATTTCTGCTTTAAAAGGATAATTTAATTCTATAGAAATGAATTCAAAACAATACGACTACGATTATGTTATTATAGGATCCGGTTTTGGAGGCTCAGTTTCAGCTTTGCGATTATCTGAAAAAGGATATAAAGTCTTAGTAATTGAAAAAGGAAAATGGTTTCATGGTGAAGATTTTCCTAAAACCAATTGGGATTTAAAGAAATGGCTTTGGTTACCTTCATTTAAAATGTTTGGAATATTAAAGATGACTGTTTTTCGTCATGCCACTATTATAAGTGGCGTAGGAGTTGGAGGAGGTTCGTTGGTTTATGCCAATACTTTACCTATACCTAAAAGTGAATTTTTTAATAGTGGAAACT
>JAUWLK010000301.1 GCA_030613745.1 Flavobacteriaceae bacterium
AGTTTCATATGCGTTTTTAATTTTAATTCCATTGGGTTGGTATTTTAAAGAAAAGAAAAAAAATGTATAAAATAACTCCCAAAAAAAGATATAATCATACCTTTGAATTTTTACAGTCAGTACTTCCTGCACCTGCAAAAATTTTAGATTTGGGTATAAGAAATGAGTTAAGTGAGATTTTAGAAACTTATGGTTATACAGTATATAATACACACGGTGAAGATTTGGATATTGATTATAAGAATGTAAAAGACTTTGAAGTAGATGCCGTAACTTCTTTTGAAATTTTTGAACATTTAATAGCTCCTTTTAATGTACTTAAAGCTATAAAAGCTAACAAATTAATTACAACTGTACCTTTAAAATTGTGGTTTTCAGGTGCTTATAAAAGTAAATCAGATAAATGGGATAGACATTACCATGAATTTGAAGATTGGCAGTTTGATTGGTTGTTGGAAAAATCAGGCTGGAAGATTCAAAAAACTGAAAAATGGACAAGCCCAATTAATAAAATTGGTATTCGTCCGATATTAAGAAAATATACACCTCGTTATTACGCTGTTTACGCAGAAAGATAGTTATGCGAATTGGAATGATTTTAGACAAAACTTTTCCACCCGATCCTAGGGTAGAAAATGAAGCTGAGGCTTTGATTAAAAAGGGTCATCAAGTTTTTTTATTTTGTTTAAAATACAATAATGAATCTGATAATGAACAAATTAATGGTATTCAAGTAAAACGATATACTTCGAATAAATTAGAGTATAAACTTTCTGCATTGGCTTATACTTTTCCATTTTATACCAATATAATGGCAAAAAAAATTATTTATTTTTTGTCAAAGTTTAAAATTGAAATAATTCATATTCATGATATGGTTATTGCTGATGCGGTTTTAAAAGCCAATAAAAAGTTTGATTTGCCTGTTGTTTTAGATTTACATGAAAACAGACCAGAGATTATGAAATTATATCCTCACTTGCAAAAATTCCCAGGCAAGTTTTTAATTTCTCCTAAAAAATGGAAAGAAAAAGAAAAAGAATTTATTAAAAAAGTGGATAGAATTATTGTGGTTACACAAGAAGCGAAAGATGAAATTGAAAGTAGACTAGGTATTAATGATGATAAAATAAAAGTTATTTCAAATACTGTCAAAAAATCTTTTTATTCTGAAGCAATTCTTGATAAAAGAATAATAGATAAATATAAAGACAAATTTGTTATTCTCTATTTGGGAGATACAGGATTGCGTAGAGGATTGTTAACAGCAATTGAAGCGGTAAAAGATTTAAAATTGAAGATTAAAAATTTAAAATTGGTTGTTGTAGGTTCTAATACGTCAGATTCAATTTTAAAAGATCAGGTTAAAAAATACAGTTTAGAAAAATATGTAGATTTTGAGGGTTGGAAAGATGTTGGTTTATTTCCATCATATATTGCTGCAAGTGCAATAGGTATATCTCCTTTACATAGAAATATTCACCATGATACAACTTACGCAAATAAACTTTTTCAATATATGAGTTTTGGAAAACCTATACTGGTAAGTAATGCAATATCTCAAAAAAATCTGATAGATAAAACAAAAAGTGGCTTGGTGCACCAAGAAAAAAATGCAAATAATTTTACTGAAAAGGTATTAGAATTGTATAAAAATCCTGAACTTAGAAAAGAGTTAGGAACAAACGGTAAAAATTTTATTGAAAATGAATTTTGTTGGGAAAAAATTTCTAAAAATTTAGTTGATCTATATGATGAAATAAAATGAAAGTTTTAATCATAACATATTATTGGCCTCCTGCAGGTGGTAGTGGCGTTCAACGTTGGCTAAGATTTGTAAAATATTTACAAGACTTCAGTGTAACTCCTGTTGTTTATACAGTTGATAATCCTGATTATGCCTTGGTAGATAAAAGCTTGCAAAACGAAATACCTGAAAATATTGAGGTTATAAAGTACCCTATTTGGGAACCAAATAATATTTTATCATTTATAAAAAGTAAAGAAAAACAGACTAGTGCTGGATTTTTAAATTCAAATCCTTCTTTTTTTGAAAGAAAATTACAATACATCAGAGCTAATTATTTTATACCAGATGCAAGAAAATTTTGGATAAAACCTTCTGTAAAATATTTGTCAGAATATTTGAAAAATAATCAAGTTGATATAATTATTACAACTGGTCCTCCTCATAGTATGCATTTGATTGGAATGGAATTACAAAATAAATTTTCTTTAAAATGGATAGCTGATTTTAGAGACCCTTGGACAGATATTGATTATATTCATCAATTGCCTTTAACGGAAAAATCTAAAATTAAACACAAAGAATTAGAGCATAAAGTATTACAAAATGCAGATGCAATTTTGGTTGTAGGAAATATGATGAAAGAAAAATTTAAACCATTTAGTAAGAATATTCATGTAATTACAAATGGATATGATGGTGTTGATTTTGATAATAAAATAAGTTTGGACAAGAAGTTTACTTTTACACATATTGGATTAATGAATGCAGATAGAAATCCGAAATTATTATGGAAAGTTTTTGCTGATCTCATAAAAGAAAATGACCAATTTAAAACAGATTTACAAGTTAATTTAATAGGAAAAGTATCTTCTGAAGTTGTACAAGATATTAAAGCATTAGGACTGTTCAATCAATTAAAATTAACAGAATATTTACCGCATAATGAGGTTTTGCAACATCAAAATTCTGCTCAGGTTTTATTATTAGCTGTCAATAACGTTCCCAGTTCTAAGGGAATTATTACAGGTAAAATATTTGAATATCTACAAGCCAAACGCCCAATTTTAGCAATTGCTCCTACAGATGGAGATTTAGCTGAAATTATAAATACTACAAATTCAGGAGTTGTAGTA
>JAUWLK010000176.1 GCA_030613745.1 Flavobacteriaceae bacterium
ATTTATTTAACTTGTTAACTTTATTTTTATATTCACATAAAATAAAAATTACTTTTAAGTCTATAAAATAATGCGCTGGACAATAAAACCAAATCCTGATAATCATAAAGTAAATGAATTAGCTAGACAATTAGCTATTGATAAAGATTTAGCAAAATTATTGGTACTACGCAATATCGAAAATTATAAGCAGGCTAAACATTATTTCAGACCAAGTTTAAATGATTTACATAATCCTTTTTTAATGAAAGATATGGATATAGCCATTGAACACATTGAAAAAGCTATAAACAATAAAGAAAATATTTTAATATATGGCGATTATGATGTTGATGGAACCACCGCTGTGTCACTCGTTTATTCATATTTATTTACATCATATAAAAATGTAGCTACATATATTCCTGATAGATATGATGAGGGTTATGGAATTTCTTATAAAGGAATTGATTTTGCTTCAGACAATGATTTTTCATTAATAATTGCTTTAGATTGTGGAATAAAAGCCATTGATAAAGTTGCTTATGCTAAATCAAAAAATATTGATTTTATTATTTGTGATCATCATCGTCCGGGAAAAAAATTACCAAATGCTATAGCGGTTTTAGATCCTAAAAGAGAAGATTGTAATTATCCTTATGATGAATTATGTGGTTGTGGAATCGGGTTTAAATTAATTCAGGGTTTAGCCGAAAAAAGAAAACAAAATTTTGACAAAATCATTCCATATTTAGATTTAGTTGCTACAGCAATTGCTGCTGATATTGTGCCAATTACTGGTGAAAACAGGGTTTTAGCATATTTTGGCTTACAGGTTATCAATACAATTCCAAGAACTGGAATTAAAGCATTAATACAAAATATAAAAAAAGATCAATTAAATATAACGGATGTTGTTTTTACCATTGCACCACGAATTAATGCTGCAGGAAGGATTAAACACGGAATTCATGCGGTAACACTTTTAACTGAAACTGATTTTGAAATCGCACAAAAATATGCATCAGAAATTGAACAATTTAACTTAAATCGTAAAGAACTTGACAAACAAATAACTAAAGAAGCTTTACAGCAAATTGTTGAAAATAATGAAGAAAAAGATTATACTTCTGTTGTTTTTGATAAAAACTGGCATAAAGGTGTTATTGGCATAGTAGCTTCTCGATTGATAGAAAATTACTATCGTCCAACCTTAGTTTTTACCAAAAGTGGTGATAAATTAGCAGCTTCTGCCAGATCAATAAAAGGATTTGATGTGTATAATGCCATACAAGAATGCGGTGAATTTATTGAACAATTTGGAGGTCATAAATATGCCGCAGGTTTAACTCTAAAGCCTGAAAATTATGTAAAATTTAAAGAAAAATTTGAAGAAGTTGTTAAAAAAAGTATCCCTAAAGAGTTACTCACACCCGAAATAACTGTTGATACTGAAATCTATTTAACAAATATCACTCCTAAATTTCATCGAATTATAAAACAATTCGGGCCTTTTGGACCTCAAAATATGAAACCTGTATTTTTAGCAACTGGATTAAGAGATAACGGTTTTGGTAAAAAAATTGGAAAAGAAGGAGAACATTTAAAATTAAGTATAATTTCTGGGGCCGATCAAAAGACTTATAATGCTATTGGTTTTGGACTTGGTGAAAAATATGATTTAATAAGCAACGGCAATTCTTTTAAAGCCGTATTTACCATTGAAGAAAACCATTGGAATGGAATTACTTCACTTCAATTAAATATTAAGGATATAAAAGCGGAGAACTAAATCATTTATTATATCGAGGAATCAATTATGTTAAATTTATAACTGCGAAGGAATGACAAAAAGATATAATCTTTAACCTTTTTTTAGTTTAGAAATAGTCTCTGTTGGATTCTCACTTTTAAAAACAAAGCTACCAGCAACCAAAACATCCGCCCCAGCGGCAACTAATTTAGAGCAGTTTTTATCATTAACGCCTCCATCAATTTCTATCAATGTTTTTGAGCCTGATTTCTCAATCAAATCTTTTAATTGAATTATTTTTTTATAGGTATTTTCTATAAAACTTTGTCCACCAAATCCAGGATTCACACTCATAATTAAAACCAAATCTAAATCTTGAATAATATCTTCTAAAACAGCAACTGGAGTATGTGGGTTTAAAGAAACCCCAGCCTGCATACCCTCTGATTTTATGGCTTGAACTGTACGGTGTAAATGCTTACAAGTTTCATAATGCACAGTTAATATATCAGCGCCTACTTTTTTAAAATCTGTAATAAATTTATCTGGATCTACAATCATCAAATGGACATCCATAATTTTTTTGGTGTGCTTTTTCATAGCAGAAATAACTGGCATACCAAAAGATATATTCGGTACAAAAACACCATCCATTACATCAATATGAAACCAGTCTGCTTCACTTTGATTTACCATTTCAATATCACGTTGAAGATTGGCAAAATCTGCTGCTAAAATTGAAGGAGCTATTAAATGTGACATATTTGTTTGTTTATTGGCAAAAATAGGATAAATAACAATTTAAAATTAAAATTTAAGATTTAAAATTTACCTTTTGTGTTTTTAAAACAAAATTCCTAAATGAATCCATATAAAACCAAATAAAAATTTCTTGAAACCAACTATCTCCGAGGCAAGCCATAGGAGTATTTCACTGGTTTCATTTTAACATGAATGTCAAAAACCGAAATTTATTATTTAGATCCCCTTTTCGGGGATGACATTTCAGTGGTTACCTCGAGGAATTCTTTTTGATTAAAAAAAGCTCATGAAAATTCATGAGCTTCTAATATTTTGTATAAATCTATTTTAATTTTAACCCAAATAGGTTCTTAAAATTTTACTTCTTGAAGTATGTTTTAATCTACGAATTGCTTTTTCTTTAATTTGACGTACACGTTCACGTGTCAAATCAAAAGTTTCACCAATTTCTTCTAAAGTCATTGGGTGTGCATCACTTAAACCAAAATATAATTTTACCACATCAGCTTCTCTAGGAGTTAATGTTTCTAAAGCTCTTAAAATTTCAACTTTTAATGATTCGTGTAATAAATTTTTATCAGGATTTGGTGATTCTCCGGAGTTTAACACATCATACAAGTTTGAATCTTCTCCTTCAATTAAAGGTGCATCCATAGATACATGACGTCCAGAATTTTTCATTGATTCTTTAACATCATTAATTGTCATATCTAATTCTTTTGCAATTTCTTCAGCAGAAGGTGGTCTTTCATTTTCTTGCTCTAATCTTGCAAAAGTTTTATTTATTTTGTTTATAGAACCAATTTTATTTAAAGGCAAGCGAACTATTCTTGATTGTTCAGCCAAAGCCTGTAAAATTGACTGACGAATCCACCAAACGGCATAAGAAATAAATTTAAACCCACGAGTTTCATCAAATCTTTTTGCTGCTTTTATCAAACCTAAATTTCCTTCATTAATTAAATCCGGTAATGTTAAACCTTGATTTTGATATTGTTTAGATACAGATACCACAAAACGTAAATTTGCTTTTGTTAATTTTTCTAAGGCTAATTGATCTCCTGCTTTTATTTTCTGTGCTAATTCAACTTCCATATCAGCAGTAATTAAATCAACTTTACCTATTTCTTGTAAATATTTATCTAATGATGCTGTTTCGCGGTTTGTAACCTGTTTTGTTATTTTTAGTTGTCTCATTTAATAGAATTGTATATTAGTTTTATTTGGCCATGTATTATCTTATACGTGTAAACTAAAGTAAATGTTACAAAAAACTAAAGAAATAAAAAAAGCCTCCGGTTAAATGGAGGCTTTTAAAATAATTTTTACTGTTAAATAGTAGTTAATCTCTACGACGATTGTCACGATTTCGATTATCTCTACCCCTGTTATCTCTGCCTCTATTATTATCTCTTGGAGGTCTTTCTACAAATCCTTCCGGTTTATCTAGTAAAGCTTTACGAGATACTTTTTCTTTACGGGTTCTTGGATCAACTCCAAAATACTTCACTTCAAGAACATCTCCCATATTTACAACATCAGTTACATTATTGGTTCGTTCCCAGGCTAATTCACTTACATGTAGTAAAACTTCATTTCCTGGAGCTTCAACATACTCAACAACAGCACCAAAATCTAATATTTTGATCACTTTAACTTCATATACATTTCCTTTTTCTGGTTTGAATAATAAAGAATCTATTTTAGCTAAAACAGCATCAATTCCGTCTTGATTAGTTCCTAATATCTCAACAAGGCCTTCTTCAGTAACAGGATCTTCATTAATAACAATTGTACATCCAGTTTCTTTTTGTAATTCCTGAATTACTTTCCCTCCAGGTCCTATTAATGCACCAATATATTCTCCAGGAATAGTTCTTGTAACCATTTTCGGAGCATGTGCTTTCACATCAGTGTTAGGCTTAATAATAGTATCTGTGATTTTTTTCAAAATATGTAAACGCCCTTCTTTAGCTTGGTTCAATGCATTTACCAAGATCTCATAAGATAATCCTTTTACTTTGATATCCATTTGACAAGCAGTGATACCATCTTCGGTACCTGTTACTTTAAAATCCATATCTCCTAAGTGATCTTCATCTCCTAAAATATCAGATAAAACAGCGTATTTTCCTGTTTCTGCATCAGAAATCAATCCCATTGCAATTCCTGAAACCGGACTTTTCATTTGCACCCCTGCATCCATTAAGGCCATTGTACCGGAACAAACGGTTGCCATTGAAGATGAACCATTTGATTCTAGAACTTCAGAAACTACTCTTACAGTATAAGGACAATCAGCCGGAATCATACCTTTTAAGGCACGTTGTGCTAAATTACCATGCCCAACTTCTCTACGTGAAGTACCTCTTAAAGGTCTGGCTTCACCTGTACAAAATGGAGGGAAGTTATAATGTAAATAAAATGTTTCCTCTCCTTCAAATGAAGGCATATCAATTTTATTAGCTTCTCTTGAAGTTCCAAGAGTTACCGTAGCTAAAGCTTGTGTTTCTCCACGAGTAAATATAGCCGAACCATGTGTTGAAGGCAAATAATCTACCTCACACCAAATTGGTCTGATTTGATTTGTTTCTCTTCCGTCTAAACGTAAACCTTCGTCTAAAGTTAGATTACGGATAGCTGCTTTTTCAGCTTTGTGATAGTATTTTGAGATTAAATCTCCATAATCTTCCACTTCTTCCTCAGAAAAACTGGCTATCACTTCTTCTTTAATTTCAGAAAAAGCATTTGTTCTTTCCTGCTTAGAAGACCCTGCTTTTGCAATGGCATAAACTTTATCATAAGCCATTCCATTAATCTTTTCAGCAAGATCAGCATCTTCTCTTTCAACAGGGTATTCACGAACTTCTTTTTTCCCAAATGCTTCTGCCAATTTAACTTGTGCAGCACATTGTACTTTAATCGCTTCGTGTGCAATCTTAATCGCTTCTACCATTTCTTCTTCAGAAACTTCATCCATTTCACCTTCTACCATCATTACTGAATCAGCAGAAGCACCAATCATCATTTCGATATCAGATTCTGCTAATTGTGCTCTTGAAGGGTTAATGATAAACTCACCGTTTACACGACCAACACGAACTTCAGAAATTGCACATTCAAATGGAAAATCAGATAATTGAATTGCTGCAGATGCTGCTAAACCAGCCATTGCATCAGGCATTACATCTTCATCATGTGACATCATTTGAATCATCACTTGTGTTTCTGCATGGTAATCTTTAGGGAAAAGCGGACGCAATACACGGTCAACCAATCTCATGGTTAATACCTCACCATCACTTGGTCTTGCTTCTCTTTTGAAAAAACCACCTGGATAACGACCAGCAGCGGCAAATTTTTCACGATAATCTACCGTTAAAGGTAAAAAATCAA
>JAUWLK010000245.1 GCA_030613745.1 Flavobacteriaceae bacterium
TAAGTCAGTTAGCAGTGTTTTTTTAATTCTTTTATAATTTGACAAAGAAACAATTCCTTCAATAAAATTTACTTTTGAAAGCTGTGTATTTATACTTAAAACATTTTCAAAACGTCTTGTATTTGAAACATAATCAATTGCATTATTTTGTGGCGTAATTTCACCTAAATTTGTAAGTTCCTCAGTAAAATATCTGGTATTGAATTTGAATTCACCTTTGTTTAATCTATGCTGAAATACTAAGTTTCCAAAATACTGCTCGCGACTTCCCCAATCAGTTTTTCGTGAAATGTTTTCATCAACTTGGTAACCATCAAAATAATTTCTTCCTAAACCAAAATTTACTGTGTTTTGATTTTTTGTGAAACCGGCATTACCAGAAAGATTAAAAGTGTTGATAGACTCAAGATATGTTTGAAACGAGGATGAATATTTTTCTAATTCATTTTTTTTGGTTATCAGGTTTATAACTCCTCCCATTGCATCTGTACCATAGTAAATTGATGTTGGACCTTCTACAATTTCAACACGTTCTATATTATCTAAGACTATTTGATTTAAATCGATAGTTCCGTTTAAACGACCAACTATAGGTACTCCATCTATTAATATTTTGATATTTTCTTGCGATACTCCTTGAATTTCAATACCTGTTCCAGCAAATGAACTTTCTTGAAAAACTTCAAGATTCAATTCATGATATAATAGATCTCTTAAATTTGTTGCACCCAAAGACTTCATATCATCAGAATTGATAATTCTGATTTTATAAACTGATTTTTTAATTGATTGTGGTACGTATTGAGCCGTAACAACAACTTCACTTAAATTTTCAGTTTTTATGCTATCTTTTACCTTACTTTGAGCAAAATTTTGCTTAAAAAAAAACAATAAGACGATTGTGGATATTATTAAATATCTCATTTTATCAGTAGTAATAATTGTTATATTGATAGTTTGATTGAAACAGAATCGAGAATTTTTTATTTCTTAATTATCTCGATTCTGTTTAAAAAATTTAATTCTTTTATTTTTAATAAATATCGTGTGTAGTGTTATAAACGTTGAATTTTCCTGTTGGGTTTTCAACCCAATCACCCTGAATTATTTTTTTAATAGTTAGATCTTTATCATTATAAATGACAATAGCACTTTTTTCTCCCATAAAGTAAGAAACCCAAACTTCGTCACCTGCTTTATTGTATTCAAAATGAACAGCTCTACCATCAACACCTTCAGGTGCTTTCAATGTTTTCTTTAATTCTAAAGTATTTGTATCAAAAACATCAACAGCTGAATTTAATGTTGCATCAGGATTTAATGTTCTGTCAACCCATAAATGTTTAGACTTAGGATGTGATTTAACAAATAATGCACCACCACCGTTGCCAGAAGCTTTAATTTCTTTTACAACTGTCCATTGATTTTCACCTGGGTTTGTTTTAATAAATGAAAGTTTATTTTCTCCTAAGTGAGAAGTTACCCAAAGGTTTCCTAGGTCATTTTTAATATTGGTTCCTCTTCCTGGATGAGGTGTGTTTCCTGTTTCAATAATCTTCACCAATTTTTTATTTGGTACATCAATCACTACAATTTTATTACTTGCATTTGCAGCTACTAAGAAATAATGTCCAGTGGAATCAAATCCACCATCGTGTAAAAATCTAGCTGAAGGAATTTCTGTGATTTTAGGGCTTCTTGGATCTGTGTAATCAACAATAGCAACCATACCTCTTTCTTTTATATTACAAATCCAAACAGGGTCTGTATGTGAAGCAACAATAGATGCAACACGAGCTTCTTCAATATATTCTTTGTCACCATCACAGGCATTACCCGCAGTTGGAGTGATACTTAAAGGCTCTAATGTTTGTGCGTCTATGATTGCAATATGACTTGGACTATAGCCACCAAACACTAAGTATTTATCTTCAAATCCTTTAAATTTTGATACCTCTACAGAGCGTGCATCAAAACCACCTTTTACTTCAGCAACAATAGAAGGAACATCTGTATAAGTATCAATCATGGTAATTCTACCATCTCTACCTACAGAATAAATATATCTACCAGAGGCTGATGTTCTAAGAATATGTACTGCAAACCCAGTTTTGAGGACAACCAATTTTTCCTTTGTGTCACCATCAATTATAGCTACTTTTCCTGCATCTCTCATGATAACACCAAAATAATTATCGATATTTCTTTTATGCTGAGGTTTTGTAGGTCTGTCTGCAACAGGAATAATTAGATTCCAAGAAGCTGTCATTTCCTTCATTCCATACGGTGGAATTGCAGGAGGATCAACTTGTAAGAAACGGGTCATTAACTCAATTTCATCTTCAGTTAAAATGCCTTTCCATTCCGGCATTCCTCCTGGGGTACCATTTTCAATAAATGCTCTTAATCCTGCTGCTTTTAATACTGTAGTTCCCAAATAATTATTTCCTTCAGGAGCTATTGGTAATAAATGTGGTCCTGTTGCTCCTTTACGGCTAGAACCATGACATCCAGCACATCTATCAAAAAATATAGCTGAACCTTTTTCCATTTCAGCATCTGTAATAGAAATTACATTAGAAGCTACTTGTTTAGGTTCATTGCTGTCTTCCTTTTTATCTTTTTTACAGCTAAATGATAAAGTTGCTACTGCAATTAATACGATTAATAAATTTAGTTTTTTCATTTAATTAAAGTTTTTTATGATATAAAATTTTGTTATTAAGTAATAAGACCATTCTTCTATATGTAATAAAAGCATCACATATAAGCAACAAAAGTAACATAACAAACATGACATAAATATGATTTATATCAGTTTTTAGAAAAAAAGATAAAATTGTATTTTAATTAATTTATACGTTATTTTAGATGGAGTATTTTTTATTAAGTTATGGTTAGTTCACAAGTATTTAAGTGAATATAAAAGGTTTAAATATTAAAGCATAAAAAAACCAGAGCTAAAAAGTAAGAAACTTTATTAACACTGGTTTACTACTAACTAAAAAATATTTTAATTAACTATTGATTATTTATTTCTAATGCTTCATCAGTTGGCTGGCCGTGTTTTATAAATTCTATGATATATAATGTAATACCAATAGAAAATAAGGTTGCCATAATTATTAATACGATAAAGTGAACTTCAATCTCTAATTGTACTTGCATAAAATCCATTGATTTTGTTATACGTTCTAAGTAAACTTGAGCTACTCCTGCTACACCAAATGCAACAGTCATACCAATCATACCTATATTTGCTAGCCAAAATGCCATTCTGCCTCTTGAGCTATCATAAAATTTTCTACCAGTCATATTTGGCAATGAATAGCTAATAATTGCAAATACAATCATTGCGTAAGCTCCCCAAAATGCTAAATGACCATGCATAGCTGTTACTATAGTACCATGTGTAAAAATATTTGTTTGTGGTAATGTATGAGCAAATCCAAGTAAACCAGCTCCTACAAATGATACTATTGCAGAACCAATAGTCCAGTACAATGCTATTTTATTTGGATGTTTCTTTTCACCTTTTCTGTACATATTTACAGCAAATAAAGCCATTGCTAAAAATGCTAATGGTTCAAGAGCAGAGAAAATTCCACCAACGATTAACCAAATTTTATTTACACCAATATAGTAGTAATGGTGACCTGTACCTAAAATTCCAGAAAGGAAAGTTAGACCAACAATAACATATAACCATTTTTCAATTACCTCTCTATCAACTCCGGTAAGTTTAATTAATAAGAATGATAAAATACCACCCATAATTAATTCCCATACACCTTCAACCCATAAATGAACAACCCACCAACGGAAGAATGAATCTAATACCTGACTGTCAAAATCAAGCATTCCAGG
>JAUWLK010000082.1 GCA_030613745.1 Flavobacteriaceae bacterium
GAAGCAGTACAAATTCATGGTGGTTATGGTTTTGTTAAAGAATACCATGTTGAGCGGTTAATGCGTGATGCTAAAATTACTCAAATCTATGAAGGGACTTCTGAAATTCAAAAAATTGTTATCTCAAGAGCTATATTAAAAGATTAACACATTGAGGTAGTATTGGATTTTCTATCACCAATGCTACCTCTTTTTTATATTAAATATTCCACACGATTATTCCGAGCGAAAAGGAAAAAACAATTGATACAATTGAATAGACACTATAAAACACCAACTTGTTTTCTATAATTCTTTTTAAATCTTAAAATCTTTACTTATCTTTATCTTTGAAAATTTTTAAGATAAACCATGGCTTTCATAGATTACTATAAAACACTAAACTTAAACAAAAATGCCACTGAAAAAGATATTAAAAAAGCATATAGGAAATTAGCTCGTAAATACCACCCAGATGTAAATCCTAATGACGAATCTGCTAAGAAAAAATTTCAAGAATTAAATGAGGCTAATGAAGTTTTAAGTGATTCAAAAAAAAGAAAAAAATACGATCAGTACGGTAAAGATTGGGAACATGGTGAAACTTACGAAAAAGCACGTCAGCAACAGCAGCAATATCAACATTCTGGTGGAGGACAAACTTTTTCAGGAGCTGGAACCGGATTTACAGATAGTGATTTCTCAGAATTTTTTGAATCTATGTTTGGAGGTAGTACCAGATCTAGAAATACTAGGCAAACTAAATTTAAAGGACAAGATTATAATGCCGAATTACACTTGAATTTAAAAGATATATATCAAACCAACAAACAAACCTTAACCATAAATGGTAAAAACATCCGCTTAACTATACCTGCAGGTGTTGAAAATAAACAAACTATAAAAATTAAAAATCATGGTGGTAAAGGTATAAATGGTGGGCCAAATGGTGATTTATATATTACTTTTAATATAAAAAATAACACCAAATTCAAACGGGATAAAAACAATTTATATACTAATGTAGATGTTGATTTATATACTGCCGTTTTAGGTGGGGATATAACTATTGATACTTTTAAAGGAAAAGCTAAACTCAAAATAAAACCTGAAACCCAAAACGGAACTAAAGTAAAACTCAAAGGCAAAGGGTTTCCAGTATATAAAAAAGAAAATGCCTTTGGTGATTTATATATCACCTATTCAATAAAAACACCAACAAATCTTAGTAAAAAAGAAAAAGATCTATTTGAAGAACTGTCAAAAATCAAAATAAAATGAAAATAGAAAATTTAATATCCATACAAACCATTTGTAATAATTATAATATTGAGTTTTCATTTATTAATTCACTAAATGAATATAGTTTAATTGAAATTACTACAATTGACAAAATTCAATATTTGCCAAAAAATAAAATAAATGAAATTGAAAAAATGGTTCGTCTGCATCATGAGTTAGATATTAATTTGGAAGGAATTGATGTAATTTCAAATTTATTAGAAAAAATAAATACATTACATAATGAAGTTGATTTTTTAAAAAATCGTCTTGATTTTTATGAAGATTAATTTTAATTTCTAAGTCTTTCTAATTTTACCTTCTCTTTTCTATTGAATTAGTACAACTTGCATATTCATGCATTTTTAAAATTATTTTCACATATCTATATTTTAAGTTGCATTTTATTATTAATTTATATTTATTTTAATTATTATTTGTTGTTATTATTTTATTAGTGTTTTTTAATAATTTTTATTATATTTTTCTTAATGTTTTGCTTATTTTTGTGAACTTATTTTAATAAGTATGGCATATAAAAAACAAGGACTTTATTTACCTGAATTTGAACATGACAATTGTGGAGCAGGATTTATTTGCAGCCTTAACGGAGAAAAAACAAACAAAATAATTCATGATGCATTAAAAATATTGATCAAATTAGAACATCGAGGTGCAGTGAGTTCTGATGGTAAAACTGGAGATGGAGCAGGAATATTAATTGATATTCCTCATAAATTTTTTAAAAAAATATGTAATTTTCAACTACCTAATCCAAAAGAATATGCAGTTGGTATGATTTTTTTACCTAAAAGCATAAACCAAAATACTTTTTGTATAGATGTTTTAGAAGATGAAATTAAAAATCAAAACCTAAAAATACTAGGTTGGAGAGATGTACCGGTAAACCCAGAACATCTTGGAGAAATTGCTAAAAGAAATGAACCTAAAATCAAGCAAATTTTTATAAGTAAGATTGATAAAAACCTAACTCATCATCAATTTAATGCTAAAATTTATACTGCTAGAAAAATAGCAGAACACAAAATAATAAACTCAAAGTTAAAAGATAGTAAACAATTTTACATATCTAGTTTTTCTACAACAACACTCATTTACAAAGGTTTATTAATTCCTGAAGATATAAGAAATTATTATATTGATTTATCAGATTCAGATTTAACAACTCGTTTAGCACTAGTACATCAAAGGTTTTCAACAAATACATCTCCTTCATGGGAATTGGCACAACCTTTTAGATTTATGTGTCATAATGGTGAAATTAACACTTTACGTGGAAATATTAGTCGAATGAAAGCACGTGAAGAATTGATGCAGAGTAATATTTTTGACGATGATATCAAAAAGTTATTTCCTATTATTTTAGAAGGCAAGTCTGATTCAGCTTCCATGGATATGGTTGTTGAACTTTTAATAATGACAGGTCGCTCACTTCCGGAAATTATGATGATGATGGTTCCTGAAGCATGGGAAAAGGATATAACCATGTCTGATAATAAAAAGGCTTTTTATGAATATTACTCATGTATTATGGAACCTTGGGATGGACCGGCTTCAGTACCTTTTACAGATGGTAATTTTATAGGTGCTTTATTAGACAGAAATGGTTTACGACCATCACGTTATACTATTACAAAAGACAATTATGTGATCATGTCATCAGAAATTGGTGTTTTAAATATTAAACCAGAAAATGTTATTCGTCACGGTAGATTAGAACCCGGAAAAATATTTTTAGTTGATATGAATGAGGGAAGAATTATAGAAGATGAGGAAATAAAACAAGAAATTGTTTCAAAACATCCCTATCGCAAATGGCTTAATAAAAATTTATTACCACTTTCTAAAATTCCAGATACGGGAAATAAATGTCCAATTGAATTAGGATCTATTGATACCAGACAAAGATTATTTGGTTACACCATGGAAGATATTGACACTATAATTACTCCCATGTGTAAAACCGGAAAAGAAGCTATCGGCTCTATGGGAATGGATACTCCTTTAGCAATTTTATCAGAGAAACCCCAATTACTCTACAATTATTTTAAGCAACTTTTTGCTCAGGTAACCAATCCTCCGCTTGACGGAATTCGTGAAGAAATTATTACTGATATTAGTTTAGCTATTGGAGAAGACAGAAATATATTTGAAATTAGTTCTGAACATTGTAAAAAACTAAAAATCCAAAATCCGGTAATTTCAAGTAATGATCTCGATAAAATTAGAAATATTGAACATTCTAATTTTAAATCGGTTGAAATCCCTATGTTGTATGATATCAAAAGAGGGTTAAATGCACTTGAAAAAACACTTGATCAAATAGTTTTACAAGCTTCAAAGGCTGTTGATCAAGGTTATAATATCATTATTCTAACTGATAGAGGTGCTGATAAATCAAATGGACCAATTCCTGCCTTATTGGCTTGCTCCTATTTACATCACTCATTAGGTAAAGAACAAAAAAGGTCAAAATTTGGTATTATTATTGAATCAGCTGAACCAAGAGAACCACACCATTTCGCTACTTTATTTGGTTATGGTGCAAGCGCTATTAATCCTTATATGGTGAATGAAATTATTAGAGAAAAAGTAAGGAATGGTTCTATTACAGGAATAGATTCAGAAAAGGCAGTACAGAATTTCAATAAAGCTATTGGTAAAGGAGTACTTAAAATTATGAATAAAATTGGAATCTCCACTTTACATTCTTACAGAGCCTCACAAATTTTTGAAATTTTAGGTCTTCATAAAAAACTTACAAAAAAATATTTTCCAAACACTCCATCTCGTATTGAAGGAATTGGTTTATACTCTATAGAAAGAGAAATTTCAAAACGCCACAAAAATGCATATTTTAACACTAATATTAATAATAATTTAAAATTAAATATTGGTGGTGATTTTCGTTGGAGAAGAAATGGAGAAAAACACATGTTTAATCCAACAACTGTTTCTAAATTACAACAAGCTGTAAGAAATAATAATTCAAAAAGCTATAAACAATATTCAAGAATGATCAATGAGCAAAGTGAAAATTTTATGACTTTGCGTGGTTTGTTTGAATTTCAAAATCTTGACCCAATTCCAATTGAGGAAGTTGAACCTTGGACAGAAATTGTTAAACGGTTTAAAACCGGAGCTATGTCTTATGGTTCGATAAGCAAAGAAGCACATGAGAATTTAGCCATAGCCATGAATAGAATTGGTGGGAAAAGTAATTCAGGAGAAGGTGGTGAAGATCAAAATAGATTTAGAAAAGATCTAAATGGTGACAGTAGAAACAGTGCTATCAAACAAGTCGCTTCAGGTAGATTTGGAGTAACCAGTAACTACCTTACCAATGCAAAAGAAATTCAAATAAAAATGGCTCAAGGAGCAAAACCAGGTGAAGGAGGCCAACTTCCGGGAGAAAAAGTTTTCCCTTGGATTGCTGAAGTTAGAAATTCTACGCCTTATGTTGGATTAATTTCTCCTCCTCCACATCATGACATTTATTCTATTGAAGATTTATCTCAATTAATTTTCGATTTAAAAAATGCCAATAGAGAGGCAAGAATAAATGTAAAATTAGTTTCAGAAGTTGGTATAGGTACTATTGCTGCAGGTGTTGCTAAGGCAAAAGCAGATGTAATTCTAATTTCAGGTTTTGATGGAGGTACCGGCGCTTCTCCACTTACCTCATTAAAACATGCCGGGTTACCTTGGGAATTAGGACTCGCCGAAGCACAACAAACATTGGTTTTAAATAATTTAAGAAGTAGGATTGTTTTAGAATGTGATGGACAATTAAAAACCGGGCGCGATGTTGCAATTGCCTGTTTGCTTGGCGCAGAAGAATTTGGTTTTGCAACAGCACCGTTAGTTGCCTCTGGTTGCATTATGATGCGAAAATGTCATTTAAATACTTGTCCTGTAGGAATTGCCACACAAGATCCTGAGTTACGTAAAAATTTTAAAGGTACTCCTGAACATGTAATTAACTTCATGTATTTTATTGCTGAAGAATTGCGCCAGATCATGGCAAAACTAGGCTTTAGAAGCATCAAAGAAATGATCGGACAATCACAAAAGATAAATTCCAAAAATGCAATTCAACAATATAATGCAAGAGGTGTTGATGTTTCTGCAATTTTGTATCAATCATCAAATTATTTAAATAAAATTATTTCAAATACCGAAATTCAAAATCACGATTTAGATCATGTTCTTGACTTTCAAATAATTCGTGATGCACATCCTGCAATATATCGCAAAGAAAAAATGCAATTGAATTATCCAATTGCAAATACTGACAGATCTGTTGGTGCAATTATTAGCAATGAAATATCAAAAATTTATGGAGCTAACGGTCTTCCAAAAAATACTTTACAAATAAATTTTACAGGTTCTGCCGGACAAAGTTTTGGTGCTTTTGCTACTAAAGGACTCATATTAAAAATAGATGGAAATAGTAACGACTACTTAGGAAAAGGATTATCTGGTGCTAAGATTATTGTAAAAAAACCAGATTTAGCCAACTTTAAAGCTCATGAAAATATTATCATAGGTAATGTTTGTTTTTATGGAGCCACTAAAGGAAAAGCATTTATAAATGGTATTGCAGGAGAAAGATTTTGTGTGAGAAATTCAGGAATAACTGCTATAGTTGAAGGCGTTGGAGACCATGGATGCGAATATATGACAGGAGGTAAAGTAATAATTTTAGGCAAGACCGGAAGAAATTTTGCTGCAGGAATGAGTGGTGGTATAGCATATGTTTATGATCCTAACCAAAATTTTAGAAATGGATTATGTAATATGGAAATGGTAGAACTCGAGACTTTGGATAAAGTTGACCAAAAAAATATTTATAAATTAATTCGAAATCATTATAAATATACGCAAAGCGAAAAAGCAAATGAATTGTTAGGTAATTGGGAGAACACAATAAATCATTTTGTAAAAGTAATTCCAACAGAATATAAAAAAGCACTTGAAAGATTAGCTTTAGAACAACAAATTGTAACAGCTTAATTATGGGAAAGATAACTGGTTTTTTAGAATATAAAAGAGTTGATGAAAATTACAAATCTGTAAAAGAAAGACTTAAAAATTATGAGGAATTTACTATCCCGTTAAAAGAAAAAGATGCACAACATCAAGGTTCCAGGTGTATGGATTGTGGTATTCCGTTTTGTCATAGTGGATGTCCTTTAGGAAATTTGATTCCAGATTTTAATGAAATGATTCACAAAAATGAATGGAAAAAAGCTTTAGATATTTTACATGCTACTAATAATTTTCCAGAATTTACAGGAAGACTTTGTCCGGCTCCTTGTGAAAAAGCATGTGTTTTAGGAATTATTGAAGAACCGGTTTCTATTGAAAATATTGAAAAGAATATAGTTGAAAAAGGTTTTCAAGAAGGTTGGATCACACCGCATCCTCCAAAAGAAAGAACAAATAAAAATATTGCTATTGTAGGATCCGGACCTGCAGGCCTTGCGGCTGCACAACAATTAAACAGAGCCGGACATACAATTACTGTTTTTGAACGTGATGATGCAGTTGGTGGTTTATTACGCTATGGTATTCCTAATTTTAAATTGGATAAAGGAATTATAGACAGAAGGATAACCATATTAAAAGAAGAAGGCATCTTATTTAAAACCAATATTAATGTTGGCATAAATTATTCTGTTGAAAAACTAAATGAATTTGATGCTGTTGTTTTATGTGGTGGTGCTACCCAAAAAAGAAGCTTACAAACTAAAGGTATAGATGCTAAAGGTGTTGAGCAAGCAATGGATTTTCTAACACAACAAACCAAAAACTTATACGGTATTCCGTTTGATGAAAAAGTTATCTCCGCTAAAGGTAAAAACGTTATCGTAATAGGTGGAGGAGATACAGGATCAGATTGTGTAGGAACTTCAAACCGTCAAGGAGCAAAGTCTGTTATTAATTTCGAGATTATGCCTAAACCGCCATTGCATAGAAGCAAAACAACTCCTTGGCCTTTTTGGCCTTTACAATTGAAAACATCTAGTTCTCACCAAGAAGGTTGTGAAAGGAATTGGTTGATTAACACTAAAGAATTTATAACCAATGATAAAGGAGAAATTAAAGCTCTTAAGACTATAGAAGTGAAATGGAAATATACACCCGGACAAAGACCTCAACTCATCGAAAAAGAGGGTACAGAAAAAATTTGGTCTTGTGATTTGGCCTTATTGGCACTAGGTTTTACCGGCCCAGAAAAAACATTGAGTAATGAATTAGGTCTAACTCTAGATGAACGAAGTAATTACAAAGCCTCTAATTACCAAACCAACATACCACATATTTTTACAGCAGGTGATATGCACAGAGGGCAATCACTAATTGTATGGGCAATAAATGAAGGAAGAGAGGCTGCCAGAGAAGTAGACTTATTTTTAATGGGTAAAAGTAATTTACCAACCAAAGGAAGTGGAGATTTACCAGAAGTATAATTGACAATATTTACAACTTTTTATCTAAACACATAACTGTTGAAAAACAGAATGAAAAATACTTTCATATGTTTTTAACATTTAATGTATTTTTTATTCTTTATTTTCTGTTTTTTTAATCATTTAATTTTATAAAAATCCATTATTAATTGATCTCATTCTGATGTTCACTTGGTGTTAATAAATATCTGTTCGTTATATTAAAATCTTAAGAATCTCTTTAGATTTCATTTCTAGTTTTACATTATTCTTAACAGAGGTGATAATTTTTAAATTAGTAAAATCATTATCTCAAAAATTTAAATTAATTAACCTAAAATAAAACAATTATGACTAAAAAGATTATTACAGTTATTATTCTAACAGTATTACTAAGTTCATGCGTTTCTAAAAAGGATTATGCTGCATTAGAACTGGACTTAACCAACACTAGAGGAGAATTGCAAAAAACCACTTTGGAAAAAGAAGCTCTTGAAGCAGATTTTGCTAAAATTGAAAAACGAGTAGACGAGTATAATTCTAAGATCAATTCTTTGCAACAAACAAATGATAAACAAATGGTATTTGTAGATGATAATTTTACTGTCTTATCTAAAGATATTAGAAATAACATGAATATCACACTTTCAAAAATGTCGGCAGAAGAATTAGCAGGAGCAAAAACATTAAAAGACTCTATGAATTTAGCTATTTCTTATAAGTTAAAAAAATCATTAAATGAAAGTGATCTCAATAATAATAACAATATAGATGTGAATATTGATAAAACAGTTGTTATGATTTCAGTTGCAGATAGTTTGTTATTCAGATCTGGAAGTTATCGCGTAAACCCTAAAGCTTATTCATTACTTCAAAAAATAGCTGAAGTAGTAAATTCTGAACCCAGTATGGATATAATGATTGAGGGTCATACAGACTCTAGAAGCATCCATACAGATGGTATTATTGATAATTGGGATTTAAGTGTAAAAAGATCTACAGCTATTGTAAGGTTATTACAAAATAAATACGAAATTGATCCTTCTAGATTAATACCTTCAGGAAGAAGTAGTTATATTCCTTTAACAGATAATAAGACCAGAGAAAACAGAGCTAGAAATAGACGTACAAATATTATTATTTTACCAAATTTAAATAAATTTTTTGCGTTATTAGCTGATGAAGAAGTTGTAAAGCTTTAAAATTATATTCAGATATAACCAAACAAATATAAGTTTCAAATGAAACTAAATAAAGATCCAATATTAAAATATTGGATCTTTTCTTTTATAAAAATCTATTTTTAAAATGATAATTATTGCAATTATTATTTAGAAACAATATAATTTATAATTTAATACATATTGCTTATCACTTTTATTTAACTTTGATCATTATTAATAAAAATGGTTCAAGAAAATTAACCCAATATCTTATGAAAAATATAATTTATATTTTGCTTGCAGGAGTAACAATCTTTTTAATGAGTTGTCAAAACCAAAATAGAGTTCCTAAATCAGAAATTAAAATTGAAAATGGGATTCTCTTATTAAAAGGTGAAAAGTTTACCGGTACAGTTTTTGAAAATTATGATAATGAAAAATTAAAAAATGAATGGATTATTAAAAACGGACAAGAAGATGGTGTCTATAAACAGTACTATGAAAATGGTGAATTAAATCAAAAAGTAAGCTGGATAAAAGGCAAAAAAGATGGACCTTATGAAAAGCACTATAAAAACGGGCAATTAGAAGTTACATCAGGATTCAAAGATAATTATAAAGATGGATATTTTGAAACATTTTACGAAAGTGGAAAACTATGGAAGAGAGGCGCTTATGATTTAGATAATTTAGACGGACCTATTGAAGAGTTTTTTGAAAATGGACAATTAAAACAAATTACAAGCTGGAAAAATGGACAAAAAGAAGGTCGTTTTGAGCAATATTATAAAAATGGGCAAATCAAGGCAAAAGGAAACTATACCAATAATATAAAAGATGG
>JAUWLK010000121.1 GCA_030613745.1 Flavobacteriaceae bacterium
GGGAAGTAATGGTTTGACCAGTGCTCGTCATGATGTTTTTGAAAAATATCTGGCTAAAAAATACCCTGAAAGTTTTGATGATGCAGTACCTAATGAGTTGGTCTATTCAGGTAATTTAAAGCTTACTGACGCTATTGCGGATGTTACACTTGATGCAGGAAAATTAGTACTTTCACCAACAAGAACTTATGCTCCGATAATTAAAAATATTTTAGAAAAAAACAGAAAAAATATACATGGTATGGTGCACTGTAGTGGTGGGGCTCAAACTAAAATATTACATTTTGTAGATAATTTACACATTATCAAAGACAATTTATTTAAAGTTCCTCCTTTATTTAAAATGATTCAAGAACAATCAAATACTGATTGGCGAGAAATGTACCAAGTATTTAATTGTGGTCATAGAATGGAATTGTACGTTCCTCAAGAAATTGCTAAAGAAATCATTGCTATATCAAAATCTTTTAATGTAGATGCTCAAATTGTGGGAAGAGTTGAAGCCTCTAAAACAAAAAAACTTACCATTACTAGTGAATATGGAGAGTTTGTTTATTGATAAATTTGTTAACCTTTTGCTAATTTAGATCCAACTATACAAATTCGTTTAAAGAAAACATTAAAATCTTTGACAGAAAATAAAGAAGTTACCATTTTAATATCCAGTCACGATCTAAACCACGTTACCGAAGTTTGTGATAGAATTGTTGTTTTAGACAAAGGTGATATTGTAAAAGACATTAAAACTTCTACAGAAACACTTAAAGAATTAGAAGGTTATTTTTCTGTTTGATTCCACTAAAGGTTTAAACTTTATAAAAAGGTAAGTAGTTTTTTATTTTATTTGTATTTTTACATCCCCTTCAACAATAATGAGTTATCAAAAGAGTTTTAAAAATACTAATTAACGTAGTTTTGAGAAATAGTTTCTACAATTTTTTTTATCTTTTTATTTTCATTTTAATAATTAGTTGCTCGACTAAAAAAAATACTTTTATTAGTCGAAATACACATGGTATGAGTACAAAGTATAATGTACTATACAATGGTAATATTGCATTTGATGAAGCAAAAAAACAACTTGACGATTCTTATGAAGATAATTTTTGGAAACGACTACCAATTGAACCTTTGAAAATAGAAGAAGAAATTATCCCAATGCCGGGACAATCAATAATCAATTCAAGTGAACTTCAAGGATTTGAAAAGGCTGAAGAAAAAGCAGTAAAAGCTGTACAAAAACATTCTATGGTAATAGATGGTTTCGAAAAAAATAAACAAATTGATGCGGCTTATTTGCTATTAGGAAAATCTCGTTATTATTTACAAAGATATGTTCCTGCTTTAGAGGCTTTTACTTTTGCAATTAAACAATATCCAGATGCAGATCTATACTATGATAATAAAATCTGGAAAGCAAAAACCCATGTGCGTTTACAAAACGAAGAATTAGCTATTGAAACTTTAGATCTGGTTTTAAAGAATATTGGACTATCTGAAGAAGATTTTGAAAAAGCACATACTACAATGGCAATGGCTTATACACAACTAGATAGTACACATTTGGTAATTGATCATTTAAAAAAATCAACCTATTATTTTAAGGATATAAATCAAAGTGCCAGAAACTTATTCATTCTTGGTCAGGTTTACCGCGAAGAAAACAAAATTGATTCTTCAAACATGGTATTTGAAACTTTAGCCTACATGAAAAAAATTCCTCAAAAATATAAAATCCATGCCATACTTGAACGAGCAAAAAACTATACAGCTGCAGATAGCACTGACGTTATTGCTTATACACTCCAAGATTTAATTGAAGATAGAGATAATCGTCCTTATTTAGATGAATTATATTACCAAGCCGGACTAATTGCTCATAAAAAAGGAAATATTGATAATGCAAATGATTTTTTTGAAAATTCAGTTCAATTTAATACCTCAAAACCTTATCAAAAAAGTTTATCTTATGAAAAATTAGGAGACCTTTATTTTGATAAAACTCTTTTCGAAACTGCCGGTGCCTATTATGATAGTGTTTTACAAATTCCCCAAGATAAAAACACAAAAAGAATCAGACGTTTAATCAGAAAAAGAGAAAGTTTAAATGATGTAATTTATTACGAAAATATTACTACTAGAAATGATAGCATTTTAAATCTTTCGGAAATGTCACCTGAAACTCAAAAAGAATTTTTTCAAGACTATATTGTTGATTTAAAAATTAAAGATGATGAAGAAAGAAAAAGAAAAGAACAAGAAGTTGTAAATACTGGTTTTGGCGGATTTGATAATATTGGATCAAAGCAAAATGTCAATACCGGAATGTTTTATTTTTACAATGTTCAACTAGTTGGTTTAGGTAAACAAGAATTTAAGAATAAATACGGTAACAGACCATTGGCTGACAATTGGATTATTTCAGGAAAAAGTGGTGCTACTATTGCTAATTTGAATAATAAAAGTATAAATAATACTGAAGAAAATGCACAAAGATATGATGTGGATTATTATTTAAGTCAGATTCCAACTGATGAAAATCAATTAGACAGTATTAAAAAACAAAGAAGTGATGCTTACTATAATTTAGGTTTGATTTATAAAGAACAATTTAACGAATTTGAATTATCTACTGAAGATTTTGAAAATTTTTTAACTAAAAATCCGATTCAAAAATTAATTCTACCTACTTATTATCAATTATATAAAACTTATGCTAATTTTAATACGGATTTAAGCAATAAATACAGAGATAAAATCGTTAATGAATACCCGGATTCACGTTATACAGAAATTATTAAAAATCCAAATAAAGTTTTAGTTTCTGCAAATAATGAAGATAGTCCAGAAAATATTTATAAAAATGCTTATATCTGTTATGAAGAAGAAGATTATGAATATGCATTAACAAGTATTAATAATGCCTTTGAAAAATATAAAGGGTTAGAAATTGAGTCAAAATTTGAATTATTAAAAGCATATATTACTTTAAAAACTAAAGATGAAAATGCTTTTATTGAAAGATTAAATTTTGTAATTATTAACTACCCAAATACTGAGGAAAGCAAACATGCCGAATCGGTTTTAAAAAAAATACAAAGTAAATCATCCAAAAAAATAAAATAAGGGGGAATCTATAAATATTTAAATTATGTTTAACGAAAAAAAAGGAATACCAAATCAATTAGGAGAAAGAAATATAATTGCTAAAAACACTTCTGTAGTTGGAGATATTAGTTCTGATGGAGATTTTCGAGTAGATGGAAAAATTGAAGGTACAATTAAAACTTCAGGAAGAGTTGTTATTGGTCAAGAAGGAGTTGTAACAGGAACTATTGATTGTACTAATGCTGATGTTGAAGGAACTTTTTCAGGAAAGCTTATTGTTGATCAAGTTTTATCATTAAAAAGTACTGCAAATATTAGTGGTGAGGTAACTTTAGGAAAACTATCTGTTGAACCTGGTGCGGCATTTAACGCTACCTGTACTATGAAAGGTACCGTTAAAGTAATGCAAAATGAGGGAAAAGAAAACAAAAAAACCGCTTAATAAATTCATACGATTAACTGGTATTGGGTTACAAATGGGAATTACAATATATCTAGCCTCTTATTTAGGCAAATGGCTTGATGTAAAGTACCCAAATGAAAACAATATTTACACTATTGTTCTAACACTTTCAGGAGTAGCCTTATCATTTTACAGTTTGTTAAAACAAATAAAAAATATAAATAACTAACTGACTGTTTATGAAACAGGTTTTAAAATTTATAATTTCACTTTCAGTAAGTTTATTGCTTGTTTTTATTCTTCACATTACTTATTTAAAATTTCAAAATTTACCATTATTTGCCAATAAAATAATACTAGCCTATTTAGTGAACTTCTTTTTGGCTATTGTAATATATTTAAGTTTATTATTTTTAAAGAAAAAATATTCTGATCAATTAGGGTTTCTCTATATGTTTGGCAGTTTCTTCAAATTTATTGCATTTTTTATATTATTTTACCCATCATATAAATTGGATGGAAATATGGATACTCTTGAATTTGGAGCCTTTTTTATACCTTATGTTATCAGCCTGATATTTGAAACTTTTGGGGTAATAAAATTTCTTAAAAAATAATTTTTTATATTTAATCTATCCAAATAAAAACCTTACATTTGCACCGATTTTTAAGCCAAAATAATTTGTAAAATATGCAAAGTAAGCTTTTAGTAAAATTTCTTACAATCACAATTCTAGTTTTTAACTTAAACCTTAATGCTCAACACGATACACATGAAGACCAAAGTGGAGCAACAGATTTAAAAACTGAAATTAAAAAAAGTATCGAACATCATATTCAAGATTCTCATGATTTTACTTTTACCTATGACAAGAAAAATAATAAATATTATGGTTTTTCTCTACCTGTAATATTGTGGGATAATGGTTTACATTTATTTTCATCTTCAAAATTCCACCATGGTGAAACAGTTGCTGAAAGTAATGGTAAATATTACAAATTATACCATAGTAAAATTTACAAAACAGATGCTGAAGGGGTAATTACTCTTGACGGTCATCAACATCCAACAAATATAAAGCCAATAGACTTTTCTATAACAAAAAGTGTTGTAATGATTATCGTTACTGGCATTTTAATGCTATTGCTTTTTGGCGGATTAGCAAAATCCTTTGGTAAAGGACCTATAGCAAAAGGTGCAGGTCGATTTTTTGAACCTATTGTTGTTTATATTCGTGATGATATTGCAAGACCAAATATTGGAGAAAAACAATATAAAAAGTATTTACCATTTTTATTAACTATATTCTTTTTTGTATGGTTTTTAAATTTATTCGGATTAACTCCTCTTGGTGTTAATGTTACCGGTAATATTGCTATAACTTTTGCTTTAGCTTTTATGACATTTGTTATTACTCAATTATCTGGTAATAAAAACTATTGGAAACACATTTTTTGGATGCCAGGTGTACCATGGCCAATGAAAATAATATTAGCTCCAATTGAATTATTGGGAGTTTTAATTAAACCTTTTGCATTAATGATTCGTTTATATGCCAATATTATGGCAGGACATGTTGTTTTAATGAGTATCATTGGTTTAATGTTTATATTTCAAAATTGGATTGGCAGTAGCTTATCATTTTTCTTAGCTTTCGCCCTTTCACTTCTTGAACTTTTAGTAGCAGCTTTACAAGCTTATATCTTCACTATGTTATCAGCACTTTACTTTGGTTTTGCCGTTGAAGAACATGAACATGAAGAAGCACATTAATAATTTGAATGTTTAATTTTTAATTTATATATATTATGGAGATTCCAACTATAGTAGGAGCAGGTTTAATTGTAATTGGTGCCGGTTTAGGTATTGGTAGAATTGGTGGTTCAGCAATGGACGCTATTGCTCGTCAACCTGAAGCTTCAGGTAAAATTCAAACAGCAATGCTTATTGCAGCAGCGCTTATTGAAGGTATTGGATTTGCTGCATTATTTGCAGGTTAGTAAAATTAAATCAATAGCTATAACGGTTGGTTATAGCTATTGATATTAAAAAATTATTTAATACAAGATCATGGATAAATTAATTAACGATTTTTCATTTGGACTTTTTTTCTGGCAAATAATTCTTTTTGTTTTATTACTTCTATTATTGAGAAAATTTGCATGGAACCCAATTCTTACTGCTCTAAATGATAGAGAAGAAGGAATTCAAAATGCATTAGATGAAGCCGATAAAGCTCGTCAAGAAATGCTTGATTTAAAATCAAGTAATGAAAAGATTTTGAAAGAAGCTAGAGCTGAAAGAGATGGTTTGTTAAAAGATGCTCGTGAAATCAAAGATAAAATGATTGCTGAAGCTAAAGATGATGCAAATGCACAAGCCAATAAAATAATTGAGCAAGCTAAAATTTCTATTGAACACGAAAAACAAGCTGCTATTACTGATTTGAAAAATCAAGTAGCTGAATTATCTATAGGTATTGCTGAAAAAGTAATAAAAGAAGAACTATCTAACAAAGACAAACAAATTGAATTGATTGAAAAAATGTTAGATGAAGCTACTTTAAAATAATGAAAGGAACAAGAGCTGCATTACGATACGCTAAAGCAATTTTAGGTCTTGCAAAAGAAAAAGGTTTGGCTTCTGAAATCAATAACGATATGTTATTGATTGATAAAACTATTAATGAAAATGCCGATTTACTTAGTATGTTGAAAATGCCGATTATTAAATCGGATATGAAAAAATCAGCTTTAACTAAAATATTCAGCGAAAGCGTAAATCCTATAACCATTGGTGTTTTTAATTTATTAATTGAAAATAAGCGTTTGACCTTATTACCATTAGTAGCAAAAGAATATACTATAATTTACGACTATTTAAAAGGTATTGAGATTGCTCAAGTAACTTCAGCTATTCCCTTAACAAAGGAGTTAGAAGCAAAACTTTTAATAAAATTAAAAGAGATTGTGGGTAAAGAAATTACCATAAAAAATATTGTAGATCCTTCAATAATAGGAGGATTTATTTTAAGAGTTGGCGATAAACAATTTGATTCAAGTATTTCAAATCAATTAAATTTGTTACTCTCAAATTTTAAAAATAATCATTACATATCTAAATTATAAATTAAGATAATTAATAAAAAATGGCAACAATTAAACCAGCTGAAGTATCAGCTATCTTAAAAGAACAACTTTCAGGTTTTAAAGGAAAAGCTTCATTAGATGAAGTAGGAACAGTATTACAAATTGGTGATGGTATTGCACGTATTTATGGCTTAGCCAATGTACAATATGGTGAATTGGTAGAATTTGGAGGAGGATTAGAAGGTATTGTTCTTAACTTAGAAGAAGATAATGTAGGAGTTGTATTATTAGGAGAGTCAACTGAAATTAAAGAAGGATCTACTGTAAAGCGTTCAGAACGAATAGCTTCAATTAAAGTTGGTGAAGGAATTATTGGTCGTGTTGTAAATACCCTTGGTCAACCAATTGATGGAAAAGGGCCAATTGAAGGAGAAACATTTGAAATGCCTTTAGAGCGTAAAGCTCCTGGAGTTATATTTCGTGAACCAGTAACAGAGCCCTTACAAACTGGAATAAAAGCAATAGATGCAATGATTCCGATTGGTAGAGGTCAACGTGAATTAATTATTGGTGACCGTCAAACAGGTAAATCAACTGTTGCTTTAGATACAATTCTTAATCAAAAAGAATTTTATGATGCAGGTGAACCTGTTTATTGTATATATGTTGCTATTGGACAAAAAGGTTCAACAATAGCTGCTATTGCAAAAATGTTTGAAGAAAAAGGTGCTTTAGCATATACTACTATAGTTGCTGCAAATGCCTCTGTTGCTGCTGCAATGCAAGTTTATGCACCATTTGCAGGTGCTGCAATTGGTGAGTATTTTAGAGATACTGGTAGACCTGCATTAATTATATATGATGATTTATCAAAACAAGCAGTTGCTTACCGTGAAATATCTTTATTACTACGTCGTCCTCCAGGGCGTGAAGCATACCCTGGTGATGTATTTTACTTGCATTCAAGATTATTAGAGCGTGCTGCGAAAGTTATCAATAATGATAATATTGCAGTAAAAATGAATGATATTCCTGACTCATTAAAAGGTAAAATTAAAGGAGGTGGTTCATTAACTGCCCTACCAATTATTGAAACTCAAGCAGGAGATGTTGCAGCATATATTCCTACAAATGTAATTTCAATTACTGATGGTCAAATATTTTTAGATGGAGATTTATTTAACTCAGGTATTCGTCCAGCAATAAAC
>JAUWLK010000035.1 GCA_030613745.1 Flavobacteriaceae bacterium
TTTAGCATATAGTTTAACCCATGTTTGGCGTAAACCTCTGCCAGTTGTTTTAAAGGAAAATATAATGGATAAAATTGGAGCCTCTACAACTTGGAGATGGTATGGTTATGAAAATGCGTGGACAGAAATTGATGGAATAAATATGAAATCTGTAACAGGAGGTGGTCATTCAGGTGGTGGAATTTTTATTTCAACTGAAGATATGGCTCGTTTTGGTTTGTTATTTTTAAATAATGGTGTGTGGAACAATAAAAAAATAATTAGTAAAGAATGGATTTTAAAAGCTGTTACTCCTTCAAAACCAAATGTAAATTATGGTTATATGTGGTGGTTAAACCAGAAAGGAAATCGTCATTGGGAAGGGTTATCAGAAAATATATTTTACGCTGCCGGATTTGGAGGTAATTTTATAATCATAGATAAAGCAAACGATATTGTTGTAGTTACAAGATGGTTAGAGCCTTCAAAAATAAAAGAGTTTATGCAAAAAGTAAATAAGGCTTTGAATTAAGGAAGCTATATCACATTGAAATAATGATACGGTTTATTAATTATTAAATCCTACATAATATATCAGCTGCTCTTAGTAATGTATCTTCATTTTTAGAAAAACAAAAACGCAAAACTTTTTTATCAATTTTGTTATTGTAAAAAACAGAAATTGGTATGGATGCTATTTTATTTTCTTTGGTTAACCTAACAGCAAAATCTACATCATTTTCATCTGATATATTTTCATATCCTAACAATTGAAAATAAGTTCCTTTAGAAGGAATAATACTAAAGTTGGAATCTTTTATTGCATTTAAAAAGAAATCTCGTTTGGCTTGATAAAAATCGGGTAAACCCAAATAATTTTCAGGCTTTTTCATATATGTTGCTAAGGCTTTTTGCATGGGATGATTTACAGAAAACACATTAAATTGATGTGTTTTTCTAAACTCAGCCATCAATTCCGCAGGAGCGAGACAATAACCCATTTTCCAACCTGTAGCATGAAAAGTTTTACCAAAACTAGCTACAATAAAACTTCTTTCAGCCAAACCTTTAAAAAGTGCCACACTTTGATGTTTTATTTTATCAAATATAATATGCTCATATACTTCATCACTTAATATAATTATGTTTGTACCTCTTACTAATTTCTCTAAGGTTTTCATATCATTTTCAGATAAAACTGTGCCTGATGGATTATGAGGAGTATTAATGATAATCATCTTCGTTTTATCAGTAATACTTTCTTTTACTTTATTCCAATCTACATCAAATTCTGGAGCATGTAATTCAATTTCTATTGTTTTTCCTCCATTCAATTTAATTGCTGGATCATAACAATCATAAGCTGGTGCAAAAATTATGACTTCATCATCTTTTTGAATAAATGAAGAAATAATCGAATAAATCGCTTGCGTAGCTCCTGCAGTAATTGTTACCTCAGTTTCTGGATTATAATTTATACCATATAAGCTTGAAAATTTATCAGCAATTACTTCACGAAGTTCAATAATTCCAGTCATTGGAGCATATTGATTAAAGCCATTATTCATAGCTTTTGTTACCAAATTTATCAATTCTCTTGAAACAGGAAAATTAGGAAAACCTTGCGATAAATTAAGAGCATTTTGTTCATTAGCTAAACCACTCATTATTGCAAAAATACTAGTTGCAGCATTCGGTAGTTTTGATTGTATTTGATACGAAAAATTAGGCATTATAAATTTAATTAATAGGTTTAATTTTGTTGTAAATAACTATTAAAAGTGACACTTAAATCTTTTCTTTTTTAGATAAAGTATCTAAATTTATAAAATAAAACGTCAATGATATAATAGTGTTTTAAAAAATTATGTAAATATTGAAAGTTATATACTTGCCTTGAGAAATTCACGATTCATTCTTGCAATATTTTCTAATGAAATTTCTTTAGGGCATTCTACTTCACAAGCTCCTGTGTTGGTACAGTTACCAAATCCTTCTTCATCCATTTGTTTAACCATATTTAAAACTCTATCAGCTGCTTCAACTTTTCCTTGAGGAAGTAAAGCAAATTGAGATACTTTAGCCGAAACAAACAACATAGCACTTGAATTTTTACAGGTAGCCACACAAGCACCACAGCCTATACAAGCTGCGGCATCCATAGATAAATCTGCATTATGTTTAGAAATAGGTATTGCATTTGCGTCTTGTGTGTTACCAGAAGTATTTACCGAAATATAACCTCCTGCTTGTTGTATACGTTCAAATGAAGTACGATCAACAACTAAATCTTTAATTACAGGAAATGCATTGGCCCTAAAAGGCTCAATAGTAATTGTATCACCATCTTTAAACATCCGCATATGTAATTGACAAGTTGTAATACCTCTATCAGGTCCGTGAGATTCTCCATTAATATGTAAAGAACACATTCCGCAAATACCTTCTCTACAATCATGATCAAAAGCTACAGGATTATCACCTTTAGCAACTAAACCTTCATTTAATACGTCCATCATTTCTAAAAATGACATGTGTTCTGAAATATCAGTTACTTTATAGTCGACCATTTGACCTTTATCTTGAGGTCCGTCTTGTCTCCAAATTTTTAACGTTAAATTCATAATTTTTAATTTTGTAATGAACTATTTAGATGTCATTTACATTTATTTTTTAATCAACTAACTTCAACAGAAAAAAGAATAAAGAGAAGAGAAAAAAGACTTATTTCAGCCCGTTTTGAAAACCCATTGTCATTCTTTGAAATTCTTCATTTTTCTTTTCAAGTGTTTCTAAAGTTTTTTCTTTTAAATATTTTCTATGATATGCAACTAATAATTGAGTTCCTAATTCAAAAGAAGATCCAAGAGATACATCTAAAAAATGAGAAAAAGATTTATCTGTTCTTGCTGAGCCTTCAGCAATATTGCTAGGCATTGAAACTGAACATCTGCTTAATTGAGAACTTAAATCATATTTTTCGTGTTTTGGAAATTCTTGTAAAATATCTGAAATATCATTTGTAATTTCTAAACCTAACTTCCAAATCTTTAAATTTTTGTAATTATGTCTTTTTTTTAATCCCAATTTGTCTATTTTCTTTTTTCTCTTCTCTATATTCTTTCAATAATTACTTATAACTCCTTGTCTTTAACTCAATATCTTTAAATTCTAATTCTTCTTTATGTAAAACAGCATCGCTTGGTTCTCCTTTATATTCCCATGCTGCAACATATGCATAATCTTTATCATTACGTTTAGCTTCTCCTTTTTGAGGACCATCTAATTCAACTGATTCCTCTCTAAAATGACCTCCACAAGATTCTTTTCTTTTTAAAGCATCTAAAGCAAATAATTCACCTAATTCAAGGAAATCTGCAACTCTACCTGCCTTCTCTAATTCTTGATTAAACTCGTTTAAAGTCCCAGGAACTTTAACATTTTTCCAGAAATCTTCACGTATTTCTTTAATCTCTTTTATTGCTTCTTTTAAATGTTTTTCATTTCGAGCCATACCAACTTTTTCCCACATTACTTTACCAAGTTTTTTATGAAAATAATCTACAGAATGTGTTCCTTTATTATTGATAAAGAAATCTAATCTTTCTTTAACTTCTTTTTCGACTTCATCAAATTCCGAAGTATCTGTTGGTATTGCTCCAGTACGGATATCATCAGCCAAATAATCACCAATAGTATAAGGCAACACAAAATAACCGTCTGCTAATCCTTGCATTAAAGCAGAAGCCCCTAATCTATTTGCCCCATGATCAGAAAAATTTGCTTCCCCAATACAATACAAACCTGGCACCGTGGTCATTAAATTATAATCTACCCAAACTCCTCCCATAGTATAATGCGTAGCAGGATAAATCATCATTGGTGTTTTATAAGGATTTTCATCAACAATTTTCTCATACATTTGAAAAAGGTTTCCATATTTTTCTTCAATAATTGCTTGTCCTAATTTTATTATCTCTTCTTTTGAAGGATTTTTAATTCCTTTTATTTTTGCTTGTTCTGTACCATAACGATTAAATGCATAAGCAAAATCTAAATATACTGCTTCACCTGTTGCATTTATACCATAACCAGCATCACAACGCTCTTTTGCAGCTCGAGAAGCCACATCACGAGGAACTAAATTACCAAATGCGGGATAACGACGTTCTAAATAATAATCTCTGTCCTCTTCGGTAATTTCAGTTGGTTTTAATTTTCCTTGTTGAATTGCTTTTGCATCTTCTAATTTTGCAGGAACCCAAATGCGACCATCATTACGCAGTGATTCAGACATTAGGGTAAGTTTTGACTGATAATCACCAGAACGAGGAATACAAGTTGGATGAATTTGTGTATAACAAGGATTTGCAAAATAAGCTCCCTTTTTATGTATTTTCCATGCGGCTGTTGCATTAGATCCCATTGCATTTGTTGATAAGAAATATACATTGCCATATCCTCCGGAAGCAACAACTACAGCATGTGCCGAGTGACGTTCTATTTCGCCAGTGATTAAGTTACGTGCAATAATACCTCGAGCTTTACCATCAACAATCACCACATCAAGCATTTCATGACGATTATGCATTTCAATTTTACCACGTGCAATTTGTCTATTCATTGCTGAATATGCTCCTAATAATAATTGCTGCCCTGTTTGACCTTTTGCGTAAAAAGTACGAGATACCAATACACCACCAAAGGAACGGTTATCTAATAATCCGCCATAATCACGAGCAAAAGGAACTCCTTGAGCTACACATTTGTCAATAATATTTCCTGAAACTTCTGCTAAACGATGTACATTAGCCTCTCTTGAACGATAATCACCACCTTTTACAGTATCATAAAATAAGCGATAATTTGAATCACCATCACCCATATAGTTTTTAGCGGCGTTAATTCCGCCTTGAGCGGCAATAGAATGTGCTCTACGAGGTGAATCTTGATATGCAAAAGCTTTTACATTATATCCTAATTCTGCTAAAGTTGCAGCAGCTGAACCCCCAGCTAAACCAGTTCCAATAACAATAATATCAATATTACGTTTATTGGCCGGGTTTACTAAATTGATTTTATCTTTATAGGTTGTCCATTTATCTTTAATAGGACCTTTTGGTACTTTTGAGTTTAAAGTCGTCATTGTTTTATAAGATTAATGGTTAAAATAATGATATAGTGCGATAATTATAAATCCTAAAGGAATAATAATTGCATATAGTTTTCCTAAATTTTTTACACATTTTGTGTATTTATTATTAAAACCTATAGATTGAAAAGCTGATTGAAAACCATGTAATAAATGTAATGCCAATAAGATAAATGCAATTACATAAGCACCAACTCTAAAAGGACTTACAAATTTATGTTGTAATTCACTAAAATATCTTGTAGGATTTTCAGGTAGAACTTCAATATACTTGTGATTTATTTCTGGAATCCAAAAATCAATAAAATGTAATACAATAAAAGCTAAAATTGCCAAGCCACTATAGATCATATTTCTTGACATCCATGTAGCATTAGCCGCTCCATTGTACTTTACATACTTAACGCTTCTAGCTCCTTTGTTTTTAAGCTCTAATACAAAACCCATCACAAAATGAAAAACAACTCCTAAAATTAAAACGGGTTGCATTACAAATTGAATTAATGGATTTGTTCCCATAAAATGAGACAACTCATTAAATACGCTTTCACTAAATAATGAAGTAATGTTTACTGCTAAATGTATTATGAGAAAGAAAATAAGGAAAAGTGCAGATAAAGCCATTGCTACTTTTCTTGCAATTGATGAAGATAAAAATCCACTCATTTTTGTTTGTTTTAAAAAAACACAAATATAAACATTTGGTATTATGATTTTAAATAATCTATCTATATATCATTATAATTTAGACTAATTATAAATAGTTCTGTTTTTACTGTTATATTTTTTAGAGTCTGATAAATATCATGCTTGAAAGCATTTTACCCATATATCTTTGTGAGGTTAATTTTAAATTTAGCCAAATGGCAATTAAAAAAGGACTATTCAAAACATCTGTTGGGCGAAAGAATTT
Source organism: Flavobacteriaceae bacterium (assembly GCA_030613745.1). Lineage (GTDB taxonomy): Bacteria > Bacteroidota > Bacteroidia > Flavobacteriales > Flavobacteriaceae > Lutimonas. Next base: position 6,045 of record JAUWLK010000035.1, read on the forward strand.
AATGGCTCTTACCGGACTTTTTATTATTTTTTTCCTTGTTATCCATCTTGTTGGAAATCTTTTATTAATTATTCCTGATTCTTTTTTCCCAATTGAATTTTGGGATAATGTTGCAAATCAACACGATATGTATAATGCCTATTCTCACTTTCTAGTGCATTTTTGGCCTATTACTGCTGTAGCTTGGGTTTTGTATGCAGCAATTGCTCTCCATATTGTTGATGCTTTATTAATTACAATAAACAATTGGAAAGCAAAAGGAGAAAAATACGCAGTAACAGACAATTCAACCAGTACTTGGATTTCTCGTAATATGGGAATTTTAGGAACTGTTATTGGAGTTTTTATTGTGTTGCATATGGCTCAGTTTTGGTTACAATACAAGGTGCTGAAAATTGAACATGATTTATACAATTTAGTTATAGAAACCTTTAAGGTTTGGTGGATGGTAGTGATTTACGAAATAGGCATTATTGCTTTAGGTTTTCATATAATACACGGAATAGAAAGTGCACATCGATCATTAGGTATCTATCCTAAAAAGGTAATGAATATCATTAAATATATCGCGCTTTACTTTGGTTTAGCTATGGCAATATTATATGCCATTATTCCTATCATTCTTTACTTCAAATAATAAATATTAAAATAATAAGTACCAAATTACAAGTATCAAATGACAAATAAATCACAATATTCAAAATTCAATAATCAAAAAATTGAAATATTAAACAATTCAATTCTAGTTGTTTTTTGGAATTTGTTTTTTGGAATTTAAAAATAAAATTTATGGCTCTTAACGCAAAAATTCCTGTAGGACCTTTAAAAGATAAATGGCAAAATTACCTTGCTAAAACTCGTATTGTTAATCCTGCAAACCGTAAAAAATTAGATGTAATTGTAGTTGGTGGAGGATTGTCTGGTGGTGGAGCAGCAGCTTCGCTAGCAGAATTAGGATACAATGTAAAAGTGTTCTTTTTTCAAGATTCTGCAAGACGTTCACATTCTGTAGCAGCACAAGGTGGTGTAAATGCAGCGAAAAATTACAAAAATGATGGTGATAATGTGTATCGCATGTTTTATGATACTATAAAAGGTGGTGATTTTAGATCTCGAGAAGCCAACGTGTATAGAATGGCAGAAGTATCTGTGGATCTGATAGATCACATGGTAGCACAAGGTGTGCCTTTTGGACGGGAATATGGTGGTTATTTAAGCAATCGGTCATTTGGTGGCGTACTAGTCTCGCGTACATTTTATGCTCGTGGTCAAACAGGTCAACAACTTCTATTAGCTACCTATCAAGCCATGATGAAACAAGTTAAGGTAGGTAAATTAGAACAATACAATCGTCATGAGATTTTAGATATTGTTATAATAGATGGAAAAGCAAGAGGTATTATTGCTCGTAATCTGGATACAGGGGAGATTTCTCGCCATGCAGCCCATGCGGTAGTATTTGGAACTGGTGGTTTTGGTAAGATTTTTTACCTATCTACTTTAGCAATGAATTCAAACGGTTCGGCAAATTGGCAAGCACATAAAAAAGGAGCATATTTTGCAAATCCTTCGTGGACTCAAATTCATCCAACTGCTTTACCACAATCTGGTGAGCATCAATCCAAATTAACATTGATGTCTGAATCGCTGCGTAATGATGGTCGTATTTGGGTGCCTAAAAATAAAGATGAAAAACGTACTCCAGGAGATATTCCTGATGAAGATAGAGACTATTACTTAGAAAGAAGATATCCCGCTTTTGGAAACTTAGTTCCTCGTGATGTTGCATCAAGAGCTGCTAAAGAAAGAATGGATGCTGGTCATGGAGTTGGACCTTTAAAAAATGCTGTTTACCTAGATTTTAAAACAGCTATTGAAAAATTAGGAGAAGATACTATTAAAGAACGCTATGGTAACCTCTTCACCATGTACGAAAAAATTACAGCAATAAATGCTTATAAAGAACCTATGAAAATATCACCTGCTGCACATTTTTCAATGGGTGGATTATGGGTTGATTATGAATTACAAACTTCTATTCCTGGATTATTTGCTGTAGGGGAAGCAAATTTTGCCGATCACGGTGCCAATCGTTTGGGAGCAAATTCGCTTCTACAAGCCTCAGTTGATGGTAACTTTATTTTGCCTAATACCATTTCTAATTATTTGGCTGATGATATACGAACCGGTAAAATACCAACAGACACTCCTGAATTTGATGAAGCTGAAAAAACAGTAAAAGATCAAGTAGAAAAATTATTAGCTATAAAAGGAACAATGCCTGTAGATCAAATTCATCGTCGTTTGGGTAAAATTATGTTTAAAGAAGTGGCAATGTCTCGAAATGAAAAAGGGATGATTTGGGCTATTGAAGAAATTAAAAAATTACGCAAAGAATTTTGGGAAAATGCAGCAGTTTCAGGAGATGAAAAAGGTCCTAATTCTGAATTAGAAAAAGCGGGTCGTTTGGCAGATTATCTAGAAATAGCCGAATTGATGACTGTTGATGCATTAAATAGAAAGGAAAGTTGTGGTGCTCATTTCCGTGAAGATTATCAAACTGAAGATGGTGAAGCGCTACGTGATGATAAAAATTATATGTATTCTTCAGCCTGGGAATGGAAAGACGGAAAAGATTGGAAAGAACACAAAGAAGCCTTAGAATTTACTGAAGTTACACCAACAGTTCGTTCCTATAAATAACAAAACCTATGAAACTGACACTTAAAATATGGCGTCAAGAAAATGCCAAAACTAAAGGAAAATTAGTAAGTTATGAACTATCAGATTTAAGTTCTGACATGTCTTTTTTAGAAATGTTAGATGTTCTTAACGAACAACTTGCAGCAAAAGGAGAAAGAGTTGTTGAGTTTGATCACGATTGTAGAGAAGGTATTTGTGGACAATGTTCATTAGTTATTAACGGACAAGCACACGGGCCTGAAGGGCATTATACTACTTGTCAAACCCACTTACGCTCGTTTAAAGATGGTGATACACTTCATATTGAGCCATTCAGGGCAAATGCATTTCCTGTTATTAGAGATTTAAAGGTAGATAGAACTTCAATGGATCGCATTATTCAAGCAGGAGGTTATATTTCTTCCTTTACAGGAATGGCTCCTGAAGCTAATGCAACACCTATACATCATAAAATTGCCGAAAGTGCTTTTGATAGTGCTGCTTGTATTGGCTGTGGTGCTTGTGTAGCAACGTGTAAAAATTCATCTGCAGCTTTATTTGTTTCTGCTAAAGTAGGTCACTTAGCAAAATTACCTCAAGGTCAGGTTGAACGTATGGAACGTGTAATGTGGATGGTAAACGCTCATGATGATGAAGGTTTCGGTAGCTGTACTCATACTGGAGCTTGTGCAATGGTTTGTCCGCAAGAGGTACAGTTACTTGATATTGCTCGTATGAATTATGAGTACAATAGAGCTGTGTGCCTTGTAAAAGATTAGGTTTTCTAAATTAAATTCTGACTTCTTTTTTCAGAAACTTATTTTAGAGTTTAGGAAGTCATGCTCTTTTTTTCATTTTACAATTTAGTTTGATTATATTTACAGTACTAAAAAATCAAAACTAAATGTCAGATATTAAGAAGCATACTTTGAATCCCAATAAATGGATCGATTTATATGCCGATTATTTATACAATTATGCCGTTACCAGAGTTGATAGTCAAGATTTAGCAAAAGACTTGGTACAAGAAACTTTTTTTTCAGGATTAAAAGGAAAAGATAATTTTAGAGGTCAGGCATCTGAACGCACCTGGTTAATTTCTATATTAAAACGAAAAATAATCGATCATTACAGAAAAATAAATTCTGTTAAAGGAAAAAAAGAAGTTAGAGTTAACTTTTATGCTGATGGTGATAAAAAAGGAAGCTGGATAGAAGAGTGTGTGCCTCAAACCTGGGGAAATGAAGCCGAAAAAAATATTGAAAATGAAGAATTAAAAAAGGCTTTAGATTTTTGCATTCAAAATTTACCAGAAAAATATAGAATAGTTTTTTTATTAAAATCTGTTCAAAATTATGAATCAAATGAAATTTGTAATGAATTAGGTATTAGTTCGTCAAATTTGTGGGTTATAATTCATAGAGCACGCTTACAATTAAGAAAATGTTTAGAAGAAAATTGGTTTAAAAATTGATAAAAGAATGAGTAAAAAAATAATGATTAGTTGTGATGAAGCCACAGCAATTTGTGATAAAAATCAATATGGAGAAGCTTCTTTTTGGGATAAAATCAAATTAAATTTGCATTTATTAATGTGTAAACATTGCAGAGGTTATTCAAAACAAAATCATTTGATAACCAAAATAGTAGGAAAATATTTACATACTCATGATGGCTCAAAACACTTAACTGTAGAAGAAAAAATGGAGTTAGAAAAAAAACTAAATGAAAAAATAAATTAGAAATTATAGTATTTATATTTGTAAGCAGAACTAATGTTCTGCTTTTTTTATTTATAAATTAATATGTTATGGATCTTTTACCAAAAAAAATTGAACTATACGTTTTAAACCACTCACAAGACGAACCAAAAATATTAAAAGAACTCAATAAAGAAACTTGGCAAAAAATAATGGTTCCTCGCATGTTAAGTGGTCATTTTCAAGGAAGGGTTTTGTCTATGGTTTCTAAATTAATACAACCAAAAACCATATTAGAAATTGGAACATATACAGGTTATTCTGCATTGTGTTTAGCAGAAGGACTTAAGCAAAACGGCACATTGCACACCATAGATCATAATGAGGAATTGGTTGAATTTCAAAAAAAATATTTTCAAAAATCTGAATATAAAAATAGTATCAAACAATATTTAGGAAATGCATTAGATATTATTCAAACTATTGATAAAAAATTTGATCTGGTTTTTATTGATGCAGATAAAGTCAATTATTCCAATTATTTTCACGCTGTAATCAATAAAATGAATAAAGGCGGTGTAATATTATCAGATAATGTTTTGTGGAGTGGAAAAGTTATTGAAAAACCCAATCCAAATGATATAGATACTATTGCTTTAATTGAATATAATAAATTGCTAAAAAATGATAATCGAATAGAAACTGTGTTGCTACCAATTCGTGATGGTTTGACTATAAGCCGAGTAATTTAAATTCTACTTTATATTCAATAAAAAATAATTTCGTTTTCCTCTTTGCAACAAAATAAACTTATCAGCAATTAAATCATTTGTTGTAAGTACAAACCCTTCTTCTACTTTTTCTTTATTTACAGAAATTGAGTTTTCTTTTAAAGCTCTTCTCGCTTCACCATTTGATTTTAAAAAACCAGATTTTTCATTTAAAGCGTCCACGATTTCAATACCCTTTTCTAAATCACTTTTTAGAATTTCAGCTTGAGGTACACCTTCAAAAATATCTAGAAAAGTTTGTTCATCTAAAGTTTTTAAATCATTTGCTGTTGATTTTCCAAATAAAATTGAAGAAGCTTTTATGGCATTATCATAAGCTTCTTTGCCATGTGTCATCACAGTTACTTCTTCACCTACTCTTTTTTGTAAAACACGTAAATGTGGTGCTTTTTTATGCTCTGCAATTAATTTTTCTACAATTTCCTGATCTAGAAAAGTAAAAATTTTGATATAGTTTTCAGCGTCAACATCACTTGCATTTAACCAATATTGATAAAATTTATATGGAGAAGTTCTTTTGGTGTCTAACCATATATTTCCTCCTTCAGTTTTACCAAATTTAGTACCATCAGCTTTGGTAACTAACGGAGTGGTTATTGCAAATGCTTTTCCTTGCACCTTACGACGAATCAATTCTGTACCTGTTGTTATATTTCCCCATTGATCACTTCCTCCAATTTGAAGTTTACAATTTTTATTGCTGTACAAATATAAAAAGTCATATCCCTGAACCAATTGGTAAGTAAATTCAGTAAAACTCATGCCTTCTTTTGATTCTGGATTAATTCGATTTTTAACCGAATCTTTAGCCATCATATAATTAACCGTAATATGTTTACCAATATCTCGAGCAAAATCTAAAAACGAAAGGTTTTTCATCCAATCGTAATTATTTACCATTTCAGCAACATTGTCAATATCACTAGAAAAATCAATAAATCGCTCTAAAGTAGCTTTTACTCCAGCAACATTTTTATTTAGAGTCTCTTCGTCTAATAAATTTCTTTCATTTGACTTTCCTGAAGGATCACCAATCATACCTGTTGCACCACCAACCAAAGCAATAGGTTTATGACCTGCTTTTTGAAAGTGCATCAATAAAATTATTTGTACCAAACTTCCAATATGTAAAGAATCGGCCGTCGGATCAAAACCAATATAAGCAGTTGTTTGTTCTTTTAACAATTGCTCTTCTGTACCAGGCATAATATTATGTAAGAGTCCGCGCCAACGTAATTCTTCTACAAAGTTCTTTGTCATTATTAAATTTTTGGTAAATATAAAAAAGAAACTTTTTACTTGAATAAAATACCTAACAAACTTTTCTTTTTAAAAATATTGAATCTATGAATAGACTTACAATCTGTTTATTTATTTTCGCTATATGATTTTAGTAACAGGAGGTACAGGGTTAGTTGGTTCGCATTTATTATATCATTTGCTATTGAAAGAAAATTCTGTTAAGGCAATTTATCAAAAAACAAGTGATTTTAATACTGTTAAAAAAGTTTTTAGTTATTATACTTCTGATTTTGAAAATATTTATAAAAATATAATTTGGCTTGAAGCAGAATTGAGCAATATTCCCTTACTTGACAATGCTTTTAAAGATATTGATCGGGTTTATCATTGTGCTGCTTTGGTTTCTTTAAATCCTGCCGATTACAAAAAAATGCGAAAAATAAATATTGAAGGTACTTCTAATATTGTTAATTTATGTATTTCAAATAAAATTAAAAAACTGTGTTTTGTAAGCTCGATTGCAGCTATTGAAAAAAATACAAATGATAAACTAATTAACGAAATTGATAATTGGAATAATGCCGGAAATAAAAACTGTTACGCCATCACAAAATACGGTGCAGAAATGGAAGTTTGGCGAGCAAGTCAAGAAGGTGTAGACGTTGTAATTGTTAACCCTGGCGTTATTTTAGGTTCTGGTTTTTGGAATAAAGGAACAGGAGAAATATTTACAAGAATTATTAAGGGTTTTAACTTTTATACTGAAGGTGTTACTGGTTTTGTAGGTGTAAAAGATGTTGTTCAAATTATGGAAAAATTAATGAATAGCAATATTAAAAATGAACGTTTTATTTTAGTATCTCAAAATGATACTTTTAAAAATATCTTTTTTAAAATAGCTGATAATTTTAATAAAAAAAGACCTCATATAAAAGTTTCTTCATTTATGAGTGAAATTTTTTGGAGATTAGATTTTTTGAAAAGTAAAATTACCGGAAAAGCACCTTTAATGACTAAAAATTCTGCAAGATCTTCTCATTCAAAAAGTTATTATTCATCAAAAAAAATTGAAACTGTATTATCATATAAATTTGAAAGCATTGACAAAACAATTCAAAATATCTGTAAAAATTATTTAAAATAATTTTATTCTCTTTGATTGTGAAGTTTTTTTAGTGCTCTTTTTTTCTCTTCTGATTTACCAGCTTCTTGTATGATGGAATCTAATTCTGTTTGATAACTTTTTTTAATATCATCTAGTCTTTTTTCTACTTCTTCAAATATTTCTTCATATTCATCAACATTTGAAGTATAATATGTATTACTAACCGCAAATAGTGTACTGTCAATTTTATATTTTTTAAAAACCAAAGCCATATAATTTTTATTTTTTTCTAAGTCTTTATTTTTAATACCCAAAGTACCACTGGCTAAGTGCATATCAGTTAATAAATCAACCATTAGCTTTTTTGATATTAAATTTTCTGGTTTTTTAAATTTTGTTCTACTTTCACATGAAAGTAAAAAAACAAAAACTATTATGTAAATTATATTTTTCATTATCTGTTAAATACTAATCTTTTCCCTTTTATTTCATTATTAAAAATTCCTTGATTGTAAATTAGTTTTCCATTGACAAAAGTATGGGTAATTGTTGTATTAAATGTTGTTCCTTCAAAAGGAGACCAACCACATTTATATAAAATATTATCTTTTGTTACAATTTGACTTTTATTAGAATCAACTATAACTAAATCAGCATAATATCCTTTTTTAATAAAACCTCTTTTATCAATTTTAAATATTTTAGCTGGATTATGACACATTTTTTCAACTACTTTTTCTAAGGTAATTTTATTATTTTTAACTGCTTCAAACATTGCTAAAAGTGCATGTTGAACTAAAGGACCTCCGCTTGGGGCTTTCGTATAAACTTGTTGCTTTTCAGACAAAGTGTGAGGTGCGTGATCTGTAGCAATTACATCTAATCTATCATCAAGTAAGGCCTCCCATAAACCTTCTTTATCTTTAGATGTTTTTATCGCAGGATTCCATTTTATTAGAGTTCCTTTTTTGGAATAATCAGAATCGTCAAACCACAAATGATGAACACAAACTTCTGCAGTAATTTGTTTTTTCTCAAGGGGAATTTTATTTGTAAAAAGATTTGTTTCTTTTGCTGTTGAAAGATGAAAAACATGAAGTCTTGCTCCTGTTTTTTTTGCTAATGCTATAGCTTTTGAAGAAGAAATATAACAAGCTTCTTCACTTCTTATTTTTGGATGTAATTCTATAGGGATATTATCACCATAAATTCTTTTTTGCTTGTCTAAATTATTTTTTATGGTTGCCTCATCCTCACAATGAACAGCGATTAGCATATTTGTCGAAGAAAATATTTTTTCTAAAACTTCTTCATTATCCACCAACATATCTCCTGTTGAAGAGCCTAAAAACAATTTTATTGCTGCAACTTTTTTAGGGTTGGTCTTCAAAAGCTCATCTAAATTGTCATTTGTTCCACCAAACATAAAAGAATAATTAGCATATGAGTTTTTAGCTGCTATTTTAAACTTATCTTCTAATAGTGCTTGTGTAGTTGCTTGTGGAACTGTATTTGGCATTTCAATAAAAGAAGTTATCCCTCCAGCAACAGCAGCACGAGATTCAGAAGCAATATTTGCTTTATGGGTTAGCCCTGGTTCACGAAAATGTACTTGATCATCAATTATTCCAGGTAATAAAAAATGTTCTTTAACATCGATAATTAAGGTATTTGGAGGAAAATCGTTAATAATTTTATCAATTTCAATAATTTTTTCTCCTTCAATTAAAACATCTTGTCTTTTTATTTCACCTTCATTTACTACTTGAGCATTTTTTATTAATATAGAACTCATTTTATATACTTTTATTATTATTCTAATCTAATCAGTTTGAATATTTTACCTTTCTATTACACTCTTGTGCACTATTTATAATTATTTTGGTAAACCTTTAAAGCGCATTTGAATTATTCCAAAAATTGCTTCTGTAATTATAGTTTTACTCATTTTTGATTCTCCTAATGTTCTATCTGTAAAAATTACTGAAACTTCTTGTATATTAAAACCGTGTTTCCAAGCTTTAAATTTCATTTCAATTTGAAAGGCATATCCTACAAATTGAATTTTATCTAATTTAATAGTTTCTAAAACTTTTCTTTTATAACAAACAAACCCCGCGGTAGTATCATGAAAAGGCATTCCTGTTACAAATTGTACATATTTTGATGCAAAATAAGAAAGTAAAACCCTTTTCATTGGCCAATTAACAACATTAACCCCTTTTGAATATCTTGAGCCGATAGAAACATCTGCATTGTGTTTTGTACAAGCTTCATACAATTTGATTAAATCTTTAGGATTATGTGAAAAATCTGCATCCATTTCAATGATATAATCATATTTTTTATCAATTGCCCATTTAAATCCATGAATATAGGCTGCACCTAAACC
>JAUWLK010000224.1 GCA_030613745.1 Flavobacteriaceae bacterium
TGACCTGGTTTAACTCCTTCTTTTAATTTTTGAATTAAATCATTTTGTTTTTTTATAATATCAGGTAAATTTATTTCTTCTCCTTTTTTAACTTTTCCTTTACCGTTTCCAGGTTTTTTGTTTTGTAAACTTTGTAATATATCACTTAATAAATCAGCTAAATTATTAGCAGCGGTCATGGTGTATTGCTGATTAGAAACACCTTGATGTATATTATTTTGTGCAATGTTTTCTAAAGATTTATCTAAATTATAATGAGCACTGGTTAGATCTTTTTGAATTTTAGAGCTCAGCCTAACCATTCGTAATGAAAGTGAATACAAGCTATCATCAATATGCTCAAAATATTCTTTTAATACTTGTTGTTTTTTTAATTTTTTAGGATACTCGGCGTTTTTTGAATTTATTCCTTCAAAAGAAAGCATTAAATTTTCTTGATCGAATGAAAAAATAATTAGGTTGTTTAAAATTTGTTGTAAATCTTTAATGTTTTCTTCACTCATATCCATCTCCATTTGCATCATTCTTTCTGCCATTTTTTTACTTAATTCTTGCATTTTTTTTGCTGCAGATTTTTGCATTTTTTTTGCTTTTTCATTTTTATCAGAATTAGACTTTTTAGAATCACTTTCGTTTTTTTCAAGGGTTTCTTCTGCCTTTTGCATTTCCATTTCAATTAATTTTTGATCAGCTTTGGTGTCGGGAAACTCCATCGGATTTTTCAACTCTTTATTTTGCTTGTTTAAATCATTAAAATCTTTTTGAATAGAATCAAATTTTTTGTTAAGCTCGTTTTGCTTTTTAGAATTGTTTTCTTTGCTTTCAGATAATTTGTCTTGATTCTTTGCTAACTCCTCTAGTTTTCTCATTATTTGAGCAGCTTTTTTTTCAACATAAAATCGTTTGGTTAATTCTAAAATTCGTTCAAGAGATTTATTTTCTTGTTTAGTTTGTTTTGTGAGCTTATCTAATTTATCTAATAAATTTTCTTTTTTTAACTTTTCTACTAACTCTTGAAGCTCTTTTAATAAGTCTTCTTTTTTTTGAAGTTCTTTTGCTTCTTCAATACGCTTTATTAATTCTTCTTTTTTATCCTTCAAATTTGGATCTATTTCATTATTCATTTCATCCAAATTTTTAAGAAGCTTATCTGTGTTTCTTTGGAGTAGTTGCTGATATTTTTCTTGTCGTTTTAAAAATTCATTAATTTGTTTTTTATCATTCCAATCTGTACTGTTCTTACTTTTTAATTTGTTAGTAAAATTTTCTAATGCTTTTTGAAAATCTTTTGCCCTTTTAGTCGAATTTTCAATGTTTTCTAAACTTTGTTTTTGCTCTAAAAGTAACTCCTTATTTATTTCTTTTTTTGTCTTATTTTTATAATAAAAAGTTTGTGATAATGTTTTTTTACTACCATTAACTAAGTCATTATCAAAAACCTCAAAACGTATTTCATAATTCGTACCTTCTTTTAAAATTATTCCTTGGGGAAAAACATAATAAAATTCTTCAAATTCAGATGTTTTTATTGAAATATTGTACTTTTTATTAGAATTATCAGATAAATTTTTAGTCACAACTTGTAATTTTGACAAACCGTAATCATCACTTACTTTACCAATAAACTGAACAGGTCCTCTACTCACAGAATCAATGTCAGAATTAACAAAGATCTTTGGAAACTCATCTTTAACAACTTGCAATTGATAACTTAATTTTTCGTAGTTTTTTAATTTATTATTTGAAGTTGTTATCTGGTATGTTATACTTTGTTTAATCTTTTTAGAAATTTTATACTTTTCTTTATCAGATTTATTCATTGGAAAAATATTTGACTTTTCATTATTGGATAAGATTATAAAATCAATTTTATTTGTATTTTGAGAAGATACTTTCCAAGTAATATTTGTTCCTTCTGGAATAATTGCGTTTCCTGTATTTTTTACAATTTCATCCTTTTTATGTGTGTAATCTGGATAAGTTAAAGCCATTTCAAAACCGATTATTTTTGGTGTTTTAATAACTTCTAAATTGTACGGAATAGATTCCACTCCATTTGCTTCTAGGTAAAATTCAATAGAATTTTCTGGATATTCAAACTCATAAAAAAAATTACCTACGCTCTTATTGTTTAAATAATAACTTTCATTATTAAAATTTATTTTTACATTCTCAGGTATTGTATTTCCGTTAATAGAAACTTGTAATACAAAAGATTTACCTTCGATAGCTTGTAAATTTTCATTTAAAACTGTAAAACTAAATGGGGCTGGTGGTAAATACGCCATTTTATGATGTACAACTCTGTCAAAACTTTGTGTAAAAATTGAATTATTTCCTGTAAAGAATACTATTAACCATATAATTACCGGAATAATTAAATATTTAATATACTTTATATTAACATTAAAATTAATAGCTTTTTTAAATGGAATTGGTTGTAGTTTTTTGGCTTTTTGCTCAATACTTGCTATCAGTAAATCGGTTTGTGCATTACTTTCGTTTAATTGTAAAACATTAAGTAATTTATCATCAATTTCATGAAAATGATTGCCAATAATTTTTGAAGCTTTGTTTAATGAAATTCCTTTTTGAAGCCCTATTAGTTTAAGTATCGGAAGAACAATCCACTTTACCAATAAACTGAATTCTACCAAAATAAATATCCAAAATAAAATAGTTCTGGCAATTGGTTTTAACCATAAAAAATATTCTATAAAAAGAGTGAATATAAAATACAACAAACCAAAAGAAAGGAATAAGATACTCCCTTTAATAATTTCATTGGCATAGTATTTTTTAATGAAACTTTGTAGTTTTTGTTGTATGTTTTTAAAGTTGTTCAAATTAATCTAACAGTTTTGGTGTAAATTTAGTTTTACCAAATCTACAATATAATTCAAAATTTTTAAAGCTTTTTACTTTTACCTTTTTACTTTTACCTTGATAATTTATCTTTGTAATCAAATTTTTATAAAATGTCAAAACCCGTTAGAGTGCGATTTGCTCCAAGTCCTACAGGACCTTTACATATTGGTGGTGTAAGAACCGCCCTTTTTAATTATTTATTCGCTAAAAAACATAAGGGAACTTTTATTTTACGTATAGAAGATACCGATCAAAACCGATATGTTGCTAATGCCGAACAATATATTATTGATGCCTTAAATTGGTCTAATATTCCTTTTGATGAAGGACCTGGAAAAGAAGGAGAATTTGGCCCTTATCGCCAATCTGAAAGAAAAAATATTTATTATAAATATGCTTATGAATTGGTTAAAAAAGGTAAAGCTTACTATGCTTTTGATACTGCCGAAGAATTAGATGCACTACGAATTAAGTATCAGGAAAAAGGCAAAACTTTTATTTATAACCATCACAATCGATTACAATTAAATAATTCTTTATCGCTTAGTGCAGAAGAAGTTCAAAAAAAATTAGATAATGGTGATAAATACGTAATTCGTTTTATAATGCTTGATCTTAAAAATGAGGGTTCTCATGGGATAATAAGTACTACAGATATGATTCGCGGTTATGTGTCTTTTAAAAAAGAAGTTTTGGATGATAAAATTCTTTATAAATCTGATGGAATGCCAACTTATCATTTAGCAAATATTGTTGATGACCATTTAATGGATATTAGCCATGTTATTCGTGGTGAAGAATGGTTACCTTCACTTCCTCTTCATATAGCTTTATATCAAGCTTTTGGATGGAAAATACCAGAATTTGCCCATTTACCATTAATTTTAAAACCAACAGGTAAAGGAAAATTAAGCAAACGAGATGGTGATAAATTAGGTTTTCCGGTATTTCCACTAGAATATACCAATACGGAAACTGGTGATGTTTCACGTGGTTACAAAGAAGATGGTTATTTTAATGATGCCTTTATCAATATGTTGGCTTTCTTAGGATGGAATCCAGGAACAGAACAAGAAATTTTTAGTTTAGATGAATTAATTCAAGCTTTTGATATTAGTAAAGTAGTAAAATCCGGTGCTAAATTCGATGTTGAAAAAACGAAATGGTTTCAACACCAGTATTTAATTAAAAAAAGTGATGAAGAGTTAGCGGAGTTGTTTTTAGAAAAAGATTCCCGAGTTTCCCATTTTCATGGGAACGGGAATGACAAGGCAAATGACAAAGATTATGTTACAAAGGTTATTGCCTTAATCAAAGAGCGGGCAACGTTTGTTTCTGATTTTTGGGATCTAAGTAATTTCTTTTTT
>JAUWLK010000183.1 GCA_030613745.1 Flavobacteriaceae bacterium
AGTTTAATAAAGTTTCTACGGGTTTTCATAAATATTGGTAGTTTTAAATATTAGGATGAAGTACGTGATTTTATCAGACTTATACAAAATTATATTTCAAATAACACAAAAAATAGTATATTGAGACTTTCAAATGAATTAGTAGTATGTTAGAACTTGCCGGAATTATTATTTTAGGAATTTTAGCCCAGTGGTTTGCCTGGAAATTTAAAATCCCTGCCATTTTACCTTTGATTCTTATTGGATTATTTATTGGTCCAATTTCCACATTAATTTCTGAAGATGGTAATAAATGGATTGAACCGGTTTGGAATGGAGAAATAGGACTTTTTCCAGGAGAGCGATTGTTCAACTTCGTATCGCTTTCAATTGCTTTAATTTTATTTGAAGGTGGATTAACATTAAAAAAAGAAGAGATCAAAAGTGTAGGCCCTGTCATCTATAAATTGATAACCTTAGGTTCATTTATCACTTTAATTACAGCAGGTGTAGCAGCTCATTATATAATTGGTTTAAATTGGCCTTTATCGTTTTTATTTTCTGCTCTAATTATTGTAACCGGTCCTACTGTTATTACACCAATTCTAAGAAATTTAGCAATAAAAAAAGATATTTCAACAATTTTGAAATGGGAAGGTATTCTAATTGATCCAATTGGAGCCTTAGTAGCTGTTTTAGTTTATAACTTTATCAGTGTGGGCAGTAATCATGGTACAAGGTATACACAAGAAGCATTAATTGAATTTGGAAAAATAATTATCATTGGTTTTTCCATTGGTTTTACCTCTGCTTATGCTTTTGCCATGGCTTTAAAACAAAAAATGATTCCTCATTATCTGTTAAATGCAATTGTTTTAGCTTTAGTTTTAGGTGTTTTTGTCTTATCTGATTTATTTGCACATGAAAGTGGTTTATTGGCTGTTGTAATTATGGGAATGGTTTTGGGAAATATGAAATTAGATGCCTTAAAAGAAGTGCTTTATTTTAAAGAAACCATTAGTATTCTGCTAATATCTATTCTTTTTATTTTACTTTCTGCAAATATCAATATGTCTGATTTAGACCTAATTTTCAATTGGAATTCATTGATTTTATTTGCTATTGTAGTTTTAGTTGTACGACCTCTAGGAGTTTTTATAAGTTCGTCGAATAGTAATCTATTACTTAATGAAAAGCTTTTTATCAGTTGGGTTGGACCACGTGGAATTGTAGCTGCTGGAATTGCCTCATTATTTGGACTTAAATTAACTATGCAAGGAGTAGAAAACGCAAATTATATAACACCATTGGTGTTTATGATTGTTTTAGGAACCGTTTTATTAAATGCGACAACTGCTCGCTTATTTGCCCGATTTTCAAAGGTACTATTAAAAAAATCAGAAGGTATATTAATTATTGGTGCTTCAGCACCTGCAAGATTAATTGCTACATATTTTTTGAATAATAATCGTCGTGTAGTTTTGATTGATAGTAATTCAAAACATATTGAAAATGCAAAAAAAGCTAATTTAGAAGCTATAGAATGTGATATATATTCAGATGATTTGATAGAAAATATTGAACTAAATGATGTTGGCTATTTAATGGCTTTAACTGGAAGTAATACAATCAATGAATACGCCATTTCAAAATTAAAATCTCAATTTGGTGAAGAAGGTGCTTTTAGATTGATTAGTTCAGAAGAAATGCGAGACCCTTCAAACAACCCTACTTACGGTCTATTTTCTCATACAGATGACTTTATCAATATTAGTGAAGTGGTAAGAGATTATCCTTACATTAATGATGTAAATATCGATTCAAAGGAGCATTATTTAAAACTTTTAAAAGCAACTAAAGAAGAAATAAAAACTATCCCTCTTTTCATCAAAGATAATGAAGGTGAAATACACATCATTTCTTCTGAGAGTGAAAAAATGCCTGTTGAATCTGGATATAAAATGATGTATTTAGGAAAAAAATTAGAGGTTTAAAATAACAAATACCTAATCAAATGAAAAAAATTATATTTTTTTCATTTGTTGTTTTACCATTCTTATTTGTTCGGTAAGCATACCGTGTTTATCTAGTTTTTTAGCTTCTGCAATTAACATTGTTGCTTCTCTTTTTCTACGTTTTGTCATCGCTATACCTGCCAATTGTAATTTAGCCATGGCTTTATCATGATCCATTGACAAACCTAAATCCAATGCTTTTTTAAAGAACCTTCCTGCTTGTGTCAAATTTGTTTGCGATACCGTTATTCCTCTTAAAAAATTATAGTAACCTTCTTGTTTTTTAATTAATGCCCCTGACGGATTTTTAATTCTATCTAGTAATCTAGCTGTGCCTTCCATATCTTGCTTTCTCAGTTTTAAAAAAGCCAATAATAAAATTTCATTTTTAAAATAGAAAAACACAAATACTCCAGCCAATAATAAAATGGAAATTCCATTCATTATATGTCCTTTTGAAAACTCAAATACTGCCCAAACGGTAATTAAAACAGCTATAACTAACTTAATATATTTATTAAACATCTTCTTTTTTTATTTTTGCAAATGTACATTTTTTATCAAATTTTTACTTATCATTTTGTATTTCTTTACAAGAATTAATCTAACTTTGAAAAATATTTTACTTATCAAAGATATGAATAAAATAGTTTATCTAAATATCTTCCAAAATATCAAAAGTCCGATGCAATAGGCCTTTTTTAATAAATTCAACTTATTTCACTTTTTGCATTAAACATTTTACTTTAAAACTCATTCCTATGAAATTACCTTATGCTGAACCATATAAAATTAAAATGGTTGAATCTATAAAAAGATCAACCCAAGATCAACGTAAAAAATGGATTAAAGAAGCCCACTATAATTTATTTAATTTATCATCTGATAAAGTTTTTATTGATCTGCTAACAGACTCAGGAACAGGAGCTATGAGTGACCAACAATGGGCTGCAATGATGAGTGGAGATGAAAGTTATGCTGGCTCACAATCTTTTTTAAAATTGAAAGAAGTAGTTAATAAAATAACTGGTTTTACCTATTTTTTACCAACACATCAAGGAAGAGCTGCCGAAAATGTATTGTTTTCTGCAATGGTAAAAGAAGGTGATCTGGTACCTGGAAATTCCCATTTTGATACCACAAAAGGTCATATTGAATTTAGAAAAGCAAGTGCAATTGATTGCACTATTGATGAAGCTTTTGATACTGCTATTCTACATCCTTTTAAAGGAAATGTAAACCTTGAAAAACTTGAAAAAGTATTTATTGAAAACTCTAAAGATAAGATCCCATTTGTAATTTTAACCATAACTTGTAATAGTTCTGGTGGTCAACCTGTTTCAATGAAAAATATTAAAGCAGTTTCAAAATTGTGTAAATCTTATGATATTCCTTTATTTTTTGATTCGGCTCGATATGCCGAAAATGCATACTTTATCAAAACTAGAGAAGAAGGTTACCAAAACAAATCTATCAAAGAAATTGTAAAAGAATGTTTTTCATACGGTGATGGTATGACTATAAGTGCTAAAAAAGATGGTTTGGTAAATATGGGTGGATTTATTGCTTTAAACGATGAAGAAATTTATAAAAAGGCAACAGTTTTTAATATCATGTTTGAAGGGTTTTTAACTTATGGAGGTATGAATGGAAGAGATATGGCTGCACTAGCTGTTGGTTTAGATGAAGCAACCGAATTTGATTATTTAGAAAGTCGTATTGAGCAGGTAGGCTATTTAGGTAAAAAATTGGTTGAATTTGGAGTTCCTGTTTTACAACCTTTTGGAGGGCATGCAATTTTTATTGATGCAAATAAATTTGTTCCAACCATACCAAGAGATGAATATCGAGCGCAAGCTTTAGCTATTGAATTATATATAATTGGAGGTATTAGAGGTGTTGAAATTGGAACTGTTTTAGCTGATCGTGATCCCTTTACTCGAAAAAACAGATATCCTGAGTTAGAATTAGTTCGTTTAGCTATTCCACGAAGAACTTATTCTCAAAATCATATAAATTATGTAGCTGTTGCATTAAAAAATATTTTTGACACAAGAAATGAAGCTAAATCTGGTTATGTTATTGTTGATGAAGCACCTATTATGAGACATTTTACAGTTAAATTTGAAAAAATATAAATATTAAACTATTTATATTTTTAATACTCTGTATTTTACATAATTGTTAAAAAATTTAACAATTATGTTACTTTTATGACATAAATCATAAAATTATAACTCACTTCCACTTAAATTTGAACCCATAAAAGATAAACAAGTCTTTTAATGCTTATCTTATTAACTAACTTAAATACTTTTCACATGTTATCAAAAAAACAAGCAAGAGCTTTCTTTTTAGGTGGTACTTTGGTTACTTTTTTAATTTTTATTGGATTAACCGTGTATTCTCTATCAGCTGCTCAAGACCAATCTCACAAAGAAAACATTACCGAATCAGTAGCTAGAGGTAAAAAACTCTGGGAAACAAATAACTGTATGGGATGTCACACAATTATGGGAGAAGGTGGTTATTATGCACCAGAATTAACTAAGGTAATTGAACGAAGAGGTGATGCTTATATCAAAGCTGCATTAATGTCACCTGTGCCTTGGCAACCAAATGGCAGAAAAATGGTTGCTTATAATATGACAGAAGACCAAGCTAATGATTTGGTTGAATTCTTTAAGTGGATTGGAGAAATCGATTTAAATGGATTTGAAACAGTTGTATCTCCATTAGCAAAAAAATAAAACTAACCAAAATATTAAAATATTATGAAATATAAATCACAAAAAGTAGCTTATTGGTTTTTTGCTTTATCAATGCTATTATTAACATTACAATTAATCTATGGTTTTATCATGGGATTTGCACATGCAGGAATGGACGGCTTACATGATTGGATTCCTTTTAATACAGCAAAAGCTGTACATACCAACTTATTAGTAGTATGGTTACTATCTGGTTTTATGGGAGCCGCATACTATATTATACCCGAAGAAGCACAAAATGAATTGGTAAGTGTAAAATTGGCTTATGTTCAATTAATATCTCTTGCCCTTGTTGGTGTTGCTGCCATAGTTGGATATCATTTTAACTACTGGGAAGGAAGAAAATTTTTAGAAATACCTAGACCTTTAGATTATTTAGTAGTTGTAAATGTTCTATTGTTTATGGGATTAATTTTAGTTACACTCTTTAAAGGTAAAAGAAGAACAACAACAGCACTGGTACTTACAATGGGATTACTTTTTGCAGCACTACTATACTTACCTGGAATGCTTGATTTTGACAGTCAGGTATTAGATTCATTCTTCCGTTGGTGGGTTGTTCATTTATGGGTTGAAGGTGTATGGGAATTAATAATGGGTGGTATATTATCATTCTTATTGATAAAACTTACAGGAGTTGATAGAGAGGTTATTGAAAAATGGTTATATGTAATTGTTGGTTTAACATTCTTGTCTGGTATTTTAGGAACAGGACATCACTACTATTATATTGGTGTAAATAAAATTTGGTTAATTGTAGGGGGAATTTTCTCTGCTCTTGAACCATTAGCATTCTTAGCAATGGCTTTATTTGCTGTAAATA
>JAUWLK010000298.1 GCA_030613745.1 Flavobacteriaceae bacterium
TTTGCAAATACAATTGACACCTTAAAAAACAATATTCATAAAGCCCTGTTATTGCAAAGCTCAACATATTCTAAGTCCTTGGGAACACCAAGTTTAATCACTTTAAATGAAGTTGCAAAAGAACCATCTCAAAAAGATTACAATCAAGGCAACCAAACCCTAGGTATACTTTTAGAAGGTGAATTTACTTCAGGCTACGCTACAAGAGTAAAACCATTTAATACTGATTTATTTAGGGATAAAAGTCCAGATAATAAAATGGTAATTATTGCTGATGGTGATATTATTGCAAATGAAATTTTTCAAGGAATACCTTTAGATTTAGGTTTAGAAAAATATACAAATATCCGTTATGGCAATGCTACATTTTTATTAAACACTATCAATTATATGCTAGATGATATTGGTTTGATGCAATTGCGTTCTAAAAATATTAAAATTCAATTTTTAGATAAAGAAAAAGCTTTTCAGGAAAGAACTTATTGGCAAGTGTTCAATTTAGTTTTACCATTAATTATTTTAGGCCTATTTGGTTTTATTTTCTATTATATTAGAAAAAAAAGATACAGTTACTAAATTTTTGTTAAAATAGAAAAAAGTGTAACCTTTTTTAATTTAATTTAATGTAATTTTAGGTTTTAATAACTAAAACTTAAAATTATGAAAATCAAATTATTTACTTTATTGTTAGTTTTTTCTAGCATATCTTTTCAAGCACAAATTAAAACTCCACAACCTAGTCCTACTACAAAAGTTGAACAAAAAGTTGGTTTAACCGATGTTACTTTAGAATATTCACGACCTTCTATGCGTGGTAGAACAATTTATGGAGATTTGGTACCATTTAATAAAAAATGGCGAACAGGAGCAAATGCAAATACAAAAATTTCATTTAGTACCGATGTTATAATTGATGGTAAAGATCTTAAAAAAGGAACTTATGCTATGTATACTATTCCTAATAAAGATTCTTGGGAAATTATATTTTATAGTGATGCAAAAAACTGGGGACTTCCTCAAGAATGGGATGATAGTAAAATTGTTTTGAAAACTTCTGTAAAAACTACCTCTTTAGGATTTAAAATGGAAACTTTTACTATGGCTTTTGGAGATCTTGCTGATCTAAAATCAGCTATGTTATATATCATGTGGGAGAGTACAGAAGTTGGAATTAAAATAGATGTTCCTACCGAAAGCATTGCTATGAAAAGTATTGAACAAATTATGGCTGGTCCATCTGCCAATGATTACTTTGGTGCAGCTAGTTATTACAGAAAATCAGGTAAAGATCTTAATCAAGCTTTAACATGGATTGATAAAGCTGTTAAAATGAACCCGGATGCTTATTGGATGAGTCGTCAAAAATCTTTAATTCAAGCAGATTTAGGTGATAAAAAAGGTGCAATTGCAACTGCAAAAATATCTTTAGAAGTTGCCGAAAAAGCTAAAAATGCTGATTATGTAAAAATGAATAAAGAGTCTATTGCTGAGTGGAGTAAATAATCTTTTAAAAAAAGAAACAAGAGCCAAGAAATAAGAAAAAAGAGTCAAAATTTTTCTTGTTTCTTGGCTCTTATTTCTAAAAAATATAATCCTCAACTATAAAAGTTGGGGATTTTTTTTATGCAGTCAAAACTCGATTTTTAGATGAAAATAGCTGAATTAAAATAGATATTGCCATTACCAAAAAACAACCAATCAAGTTTAACCAAAGATAACTTAATACATCTTCATTTCCTTGACTTTTAGGCAAATGAATTGCATAGTAATATATACTAATAATCGTAGCCTGTGTGATAATTGCTGCAACAAAAACAGCATTACTTTTTACAAACTTGATAAAAAATGCCAATAAAAAGATACCCAATACATTTCCATAAAATATAGAGCCAATTATATTTACCAATTGGATTAAATTATCAAATAAGTTGGCAACACTAGCCACCATTATCGCCAGTATTCCCCATGCTAACGTAAACCACTTCGTTGCTACAACAAAATGTTTATCTGTCTTTTCTTCTTTGATATTTCTTTTATACAGATCAATTGTTGTTGTTGAGGCCAAAGCATTTAATTCAGAAGCTGTTGATGACATTGCTGCAGATAAAATCACTGCTAATAACAAACCTATCAAACCACGAGGTAAATTGTTTAAAATAAAATGGATAAACACATAATCTTTATCATTTGTTTCTTGATTTTCATCGGCTTTTAAAATAATTTCTTTAGCGTTTTTACGATTTAATTTATCTGCTTCATTCAATTGCTGAATTTGCTTATAAACTGTTTTATTAGAAGAATTTTCTGCATATAAATATTGGGCTATCTTCTTTTCTTCTTCTATTTCTTGATGTTTTTTTTCAAGAGCTTTATATTCTTCTGCGAAAGCAGAATTTTTAACCGCATTGGTCGCTGCCGGATTAAAATTTAAAGGTGAAGCATTAAATTGATAAAAAACAAAAACCATCACGCCTACCAACAATATAAAAAACTGCATCGGAACTTTTAAAAACCCATTAAAGAGTAAGCCTAACTGACTTTCACGAACTGATTTACCCGATAAATAACGTTGTACTTGTGACTGGTCAGTTCCAAAATAAGAAAGCATTAAAAATGTTCCTCCTAAAAAACCTGTCCATATTGTATATCTGTTACTCAAATCAAAAGAAAAATCCAATACTTTCATTTTACCACTTGCTCCTGCGATTTTTAACGCTTTTTGAAAAGTAATATCTTGAGGTAAATAATCAATAATTACAAAAAATGCGGCAAACATTCCTATAAAAATAATTGCCATTTGTTGTTTTTGGGTAACACTTACAGCTTTGGTTCCTCCTGTTAAAGTATAAATAATTACCAATACTCCAATAATTATATTTAAGGTTACCAAATCCCATCCTAGTA
>JAUWLK010000212.1 GCA_030613745.1 Flavobacteriaceae bacterium
CGTGAAGCATCTGCTTTTTTCACATAAATATATGTGTAATTATCGTTTAATACATTTCTAATTTTTATACGAAATGGTTTAGAATTTCCAAAAGTGCAATAATCAATTTCATCAACCATCAAAATATCCAAATTATCCTCAGTACCATCACCATGCAAAATATTATACATTCGTTTTAAACTTAAATCTATTTCTCTTTGTTCAAATTCAGGGTAAAAAACTCTAATCCACAAGGTGTCTTTATCATTTTTATCATAAACAGTAACTGAACCTGAGAATCTTAACAAATCATCATAAAATACTGGTATTTTTATATTGCGATTAAATTCTGTTAAATAGTCATACAGTTTTTTATTTATTGGAAAAGTAGGTTTCTTTTTTGAAATTAATTTTTCTTCCTTCATATAAATCCAAAATTATTTTAATGAACGAATATAATGAACTTTGTTGCTTCTTCCTAAAATTTTAATCAAATACAAAGACGTTTTATATCTTAGTAACAAATTAAAGATTTTGTCGTCATATTACTGATTAATTAATTCAACTACTTTGGAAACAATTTTATCTTTAAAGAAGCTCAACAAAAAATTTGGTAGAATACATGCTGTAAATAATCTATCTTTTGAAATACAAAAGGGTAATGTTTATGGAATATTGGGTCCAAATGGAAGTGGAAAATCAACTACTCTTGGTATTATTTTAAATGTAGTAAATAAAACTTCCGGAGAATTTAGTTGGTTTGATGGTCAAAAAACAACGCATGAGGCACTTAAAAAAGTTGGAGCTATTATTGAGCGCCCAAATTTTTACCCCTATATGACAGCTGCTCAAAATTTAAAATTAATTTGTAAGATAAAAGAAGTTGATTTTTCTAAAATTGATGAAAAACTGAAAATCGTTAATCTTTACAAACGAAAAGACGATAAGTTCAAAACCTTTTCTTTAGGAATGAAACAGCGATTAGCTATTGCTTCTGCACTATTAAATGAACCTGAAATATTAATTTTAGATGAGCCTACTAATGGATTAGATCCACAAGGAATTCATGAAATAAGAAAAATTATCAAAGAAATTGCTGCTAATGGTACTACTATTTTACTCGCATCTCATTTACTGGATGAAGTAGAAAAAGTATGTTCGCATGTCGTTATTTTAAGAGAAGGGATTAAACTCTATTCAGGTAGAGTTGATGAAATGACTGCTTCAAAAGGTTTTTTTGATTTATATACTGAAAATCAACAAGACAAACTTAAAGAGTTGTTGAATCAGCATGATGCTATTGTGTCAGTCAAAAAAGAAAATGAAATATTGATTGCTACTTTAAAAAAAGATTTATCTGCTACCGATTTGAATGCTTATCTATTTAAAAATGGAATCATTCTATCTCATTTGGTTAAACGTAAACCTAGTTTAGAGCAACAGTTTTTAACCTTAACCAAACCACTTACAAACGAGGCAAGTAATAATTAATCAAAATAATCTCAACAATGTTGCGACTTTTAAATATAGAATTTTACAAATTAAAACACAATAGAGCTAGTAAAATACTAACCATTATTTACTTTGCTTTGCTCACATCAATTGCATTTATAGCGGCTATAAAATTTGATATTGGGCCAATAAAATTTCATTTGGCAGAACAAGGTATTTTTAACTTCCCGTATATCTGGCATTTTAATACTTATATGGCTTCTATTTTTAAGTTCTTTTTACTTTTAGTAATTGTATCTATGATGGCTAATGAATACAGTAACAGTACTTTAAAACAAAACTTAATTGATGGATTGAGCAAAAAGGAGTTTATTCTTTCAAAATTTTATATAGTAATCGTTTATGCTTTAATTTCAACGGTTTTTGTATTTGTAATTTCTCTTATTTTAGGGTATGTATACTCTGATTATGATGAGTTTTCTATTATCTTTTCAGATTTAGAATACCTATTAGCTTTCTTTATCAAGCTTGTTGGTTTTTTCTCTTTTGGACTCTTTATGGGTATTTTGATAAAACGTTCAGCGTTTGCTGTTGGAGCATTATTGGTATGGTTTTTTGCTGAAAGCATGATTAAAGGATTTTTATATTGGAAATTTAAAGAAAATCCTTCCACATCAGATAGTGTAGATAGTATTATGCAATTTCTTCCATTAGAATCTATGTCTAATTTAATTAAAGAACCATTTACTCGCCTTAATGCTGTTCAAAGTGTAGCTAAACAAGTAGGTGAAGATCTATCCAAAGATTTTTCAGTGCATTGGTATCAAATTGCTATTGTTCTTTTTTGGACATTTGTTTTTATCTATTTATCATATAGATTATTGAAAAAGAGAGATTTGTAAATAATTGTTATTTAAAATTTAACATTGAAAATATAAAATCATTATTAATTGATTTTTAATCAATTAAAGATTCTCCATTTAAGTTGGTAGTTAAAACATCACTCATATAATCAAAAAACGGACGAAGTGTTTGAAAACTATCATCAACAACAGTCAGAAAATCTTGAGCTAACACTTCTTTATCAGTAAATTTTCTAACAGCAACAAATCCTTTTTTTCTTATTAAATCAAGATTAGGGTGCTCTTTATTAAATCCTCTTGGGGCAGTTTTTAACTCCTCGCCTACTAGTTTTCCTTCAAAAACAGAAATAAATTTTTTCTCTGATAAAATTTCACGAATTTCAGTAGCATCAATTTCAAACTCTTTTCTAATCCTAAGTAAATCTTCCTTATTCGGAGCCCAAAATCCACCAGCTAAAAATGATTCTCCTGGACGAATTCTCAAATAATAACCTCCTCTAAGTTTTTTTCCGCTTCTAGAATATGACCCGGCAAAATGTGGTTGATAAGGTGTCTTATCTTTAGAAAATCTTACATCTCTATAAATTCTAAACAATTTAAACTTATCAATTTCATCATGTTTTTTCAAATTATTCATAATAGCATTGTAAAAATCCTTTGCAAGTGTTTGCTCTATTTTAAAGGCTATTTTGTGCTCATTAAACCATGCTCTATTGTTATTTTTCTTTAAATCTTTTAAGAATTGTATAATTGATTTCTCAATTTTCATTTTTTGATAATATTTATTTATACCAATGAATTATCTATAATTTCTTGTACGACTTCAGGATTTAATAAAGTAGAAGTATCTCCTAAATTACCGGTTTCTTTACAAGCAATTTTACGTAAAATTCGTCGCATAATCTTTCCTGAACGCGTTTTTGGCAATCCGCTTGTAAATTGAATTTTATCTAATTTTGCTATCGGACCAATATGCTCGGTAATTATTTGATTAATTTCCTTACGCAAATTATTGTGATCACGAGATTCACCAGACTCTTTTAAAATTACATAACCATATAAGGCATTTCCTTTAATATCATGAGGAAATCCAACAATGGCAGATTCTGCAACTGCCTGATGTTCATTTATAGCATCTTCAATTGGAGCTGTACCCAAATTATGTCCGGAAACAATAATAACATCATCTACTCTACCCGTTATTCTGTAATAACCTACTTCATCGCGTAAAGCTCCATCACCGGTAAAATATTGATTTTCATAAGTTGAAAAGTAAGTCTCTTTATAACGTTGATGATTTCCCCAAATGGTTCTGGCAATTGATGGCCAAGGAAATTTCACACAAAGACGTCCATCAACCTGATTTTCTTTAATTTCTTTACCGTTTTCATCCATTAAAGAAAGTTGAATACCAGGTAAAGGAAACGTAGCATAAGTTGGCTTTGTTGGAGTAATAAATGGGATAGGAGAAATCATTATTCCACCAGTTTCTGTTTGCCACCAAGTATCTACAATCGGACTTTTCTTCTTACCAATATTATCATTATACCAATGCCATGCTTCTTCATTAATTGGTTCTCCTACTGAACCTAATACTTTTAATGAAGATAAGTCGTGTTTTTCAACGCATTCTAGGTTTTCTTTTGCCAAAGCACGAATTGCTGTTGGGGCTGTATAAAACTGGGTTACTTTATGTTTTTCAACTATTTCCCAAAATCTTCCCCAATCAGGGTAATTTGGTACACCTTCAAACATTACAGTTGTTGCACCATTAGCCAATGGACCGTACACAATATAGCTATGACCAGTTATCCATCCAATATCTGCTGTACACCAATAAATATCATCCTCTCTGTACTGAAATACGTTTTTAAAAGTATAGGCAGTATAAACCATATAACCTGCAGTTGTATGCACCATACCTTTTGGCATTCCGGTTGAACCGGAAGTATATAAAATAAATAGAGGGTCTTCAGCGTCCATTATTTCAGGTTCACATTCTGTTAAAGCCTCATCTAATAAAGGTTGTAACCATTTATCTCTTCCTTCTTTCATTTCAATATCAGAATGGATGCGTTTTACCACCAAAACAGTATCTACACCATGGCAATTTTCAAGACCTTCATCTACAATTCCTTTTAAATCTATCGTTTTATTACCACGATAAGAACCATCTGAAGTAATTACCATTTTACAATCACTATCA
>JAUWLK010000171.1 GCA_030613745.1 Flavobacteriaceae bacterium
AATCGCTGTAAAATAGGTTGACTACGTAAATATGTATGAGCAGGATATTTTTTTTGCAACTGATTTATAAATCTGGCTTCACGGGTTTCAGTTTCAATATTAGCTCGGTAATGTTCATTAGTATTGATATAAATATTTTCAGCTTGGGTCATTAATTCAAATAAAACTTTATCTAATTCTTGTAACCAGTAAACAGTTTTAATTCCTGAAGTTTCTAGAGCTTTTTCTTTGGTTAGTTTTTCACCTTCCCAAACAGCAATATGTTCATTAGTTTCTTTTAAAAATAAAATCTCACGGTGTTCTTCTTTCGGACAATCAGGAAAAATAACCAAAACACTTTCTTCTTGATCTACTCCCGATAAATAAAAAATATCTCGGTGCTGTGCAAAAGGTAAAGTACTATCAGCACTAACAGGATAAATATCATTAGAATTAAAAATAGCCATTGAATTTGGCTTCATTTTTTTAATAAATTTTTTACGGTTTTTGATAAATAATTTATTGTTTATTGGTAAGTATTTCATTTGAATAAGTTTTAATTATCTAAGGTAAACAAAGGTATCAATTTTTATCTATTCTATAAACCTATATTTACTATCTTTAAAGCTTTAAATTTTAAAATATATATTCATGAAATTTATAAAATCACTTAATCTATTACTTGTTTTTTTATTTGTTTTTAGCATCAATGCTCAAAAATTAAGTAAACTTGAAAAAAAAATAATAAAGCAAGTAGAATTTAACAATGATGAGGCCATTTTGCTTTTAGAAAAAGTGGTCAACATAAATAGTGGAACACTAAATTTAGAAGGTGTAAAAAAAGTTGGAGCTGTATTTTCAGATGAATTCCAAAGTATTGGATTTACACCTACTTGGATAACTATGCCAGATGAAATAGGAAGAGCAGGTCATTTATTTTGTGAACTGACAAAAGGGAATATAAACGGTAAAAAATTATTGCTTATAGGGCATTTAGATACCGTTTTTGAAAAGGATAGTCCGTTTCAAGAATTTACAATGGTAAATGATAGTATTGTTCATGCACCTGGGGGTAATGATATGAAAGGAGGGAATATTATCATTTTATATGCTTTAAAAGCATTACAAGAAAAAGGATTACTTAAAAATACTCAAATTATTGTTGCTTTTACCGGAGATGAAGAAAGTTCAGGAAAGCCATTGTCAATAAGCAGAAAAGATTTAATAGATGCTGCAAAAAGAAGTGATATTGCACTAGGTTTTGAAACTTCAACAGGGCTTAAATATGCTACAGTGGCAAGAAGAGGCTCTTCAGGATGGAAAGTTGAAGTAACTGGTAAAAGATCACATTCATCAGGAATTTTTAATAAGAATGTAGGTGCAGGTGCAATTTTTGAACTTTCAAGAATTTTAAATACTTTTTATAATGAAGTGAGAGGTGAAGAGTATCTTACTTTTAATCCAGGAGTAATTTTGGGAGGAACACAAGTTTCCTTTGAAAAGTCTTTAAGTAAAGGAACAGCCTTTGGCAAAAGTAATATTGTAGCACAAACAGCAACTGTTAAAGGAGGTTTGCGTTTTATTTCGGAAGAACAAAAAGAAAACGCCAGAGAAAAAATGAAAGTAATTGTTGCAAAGAGTTTATCTCACACTTCAGCAAAAATATCATTTACAGATAGTTATCCGGCAATGAGCCCAACAAAAGGAAATGCTATTTTATTGAGTACATTAAATCAAGTAAGCTTAGATTTAAAACAAGGAAGGGTAGAGGCTTATGACCCTGGAAAGAGAGGTGCTGCTGATACCTCATTTGTCGCTGAATATGTTGATTGTTTAGACGGATTAGGAGCGTTAGGTAATGGTGCTCATACACTTAAAGAAACTATTAATTTAAATGCATTTGAAGCATTGACAAAACGAACAGCAATATTGATATATAGGTTAATTAATCAAAAATAAAATAAATAATTTACCATTCAAATATTAAGTATTTAGTAATTTTACAAGAATAAAAATAACATTATGGAAAACTTTCAATCAATAGATGAAATATTAGATTTTGCTATAACTAATGAAATTAGAGCTGCAGAATTTTACGAAACCCTTTCAACACAAACCAAGACAAAGTCAATGAAAGAAACTTTTGAAAAATTTTCAAAAGAAGAAAGAGGTCATGAAGCCAGACTTAAAAAAATTAAAGAAGAAGGTATTTTTGAAGTGAAAAAAGAAGACATTCTCGATATGAAAATGAGTGATTATTTGGTAAGATCAAATACCAAAGGTAAGATGACTTATCAAGATGCTTTAATTTTAGCTATGAAAAGAGAAAAAGCAGCTTATAAATTATATATGAGACTTGCAAAAGCCGCACCAACAAAAGAGTTGAAAAAGATTTTCAAAAAATTAGCAGGTGAAGAAGCACAACACAAGCTAAACTTTGAAATTGAATATGATGAATATATTTATATAGATAATTAAAATATAGAAAAATATTTTTTTACTCGTATTGTTTTTAAACAATGCGAGTCTTTTTTTGTTTATATTTATACTGAAATTTAAAATAATTTTTATGAAAAATCTTTCCATTTTCCTTATCACTTTTTTTGGCTTATTTAATATTAACGCACAAGAATCTATTGTACAAAATGTAACTTTTAATTCTATTGGACCTTCTATAATGAGCGGTAGAGTAGTTGATCTGGATGTAAACCCTCAAAATCCAAATGAGTTTTATGTTGCTTATGCTTCAGGAGGTTTGTGGCACACTAAAAACAATGGAACTACTTTCACTCCGGTTATGGATAATTCTCCTACTCAAAATATTGGAGATATTGCTATTGATTGGAAAAATGGTACAATTTGGGTTGGAACAGGAGAAAATAATTCTTCACGCTCTTCTTATGCCGGTATCGGAATTTTAAAAAGTACTGATAAAGGAAAAATATGGCAAAACATGGGTTTGACAGATTCACATCATATTGGCGGAATTTTAATTAATCCCAATAACCCTGATGAAGTTATTATTGGAGTTATTGGTCATTTATACACTCCAAACGCTGAACGCGGAATTTTTAAAACTATTGATGGCGGAAAATCATGGAAAAAAACACTTTTTATTAATGATGATACCGGTATAATAGATATTACTTCAACACCAAATAATTTTAATATTTTATATGCAACTGCATGGCAGCGTGACAGAAAATCATGGAATTTTGAAGGAAGTGGTGAAAATTCAGCTATTTATAAAAGTTTAGATGGTGGAGAAACTTGGCAAAAAATTACAGATAAAAATAATGGATTCCCAACGGGAAAAGGAGTTGGTAGAATTGGTATTACTGTTTTTGATGCAAACACAGTTTATGCAATTTTAGACAACCAATTCCGTAGAGAAAAAGAAAAAGATATAAAAACAACATCTGATAAATTAAAAAAAGAGGATTTTAAAAGTATGGATCAAACTACTTTTTCAAAATTAGATGACAAAAAATTAAACTCTTATTTAAAAAGCAATGGTTTTCCTAAAAGATATTCAGCTAAAAAAGTAAAGAAAATGGTAGAAGAAGGTAAAATTGAACCTTCAGAATTGGCTAAGTATTTAGAAAATGCAAATTCAAATTTATTTGACACCCCAGTTATTGGCGCTGGAGTTTATCGCAGTAATGATGGAGGAAAAACTTGGCAAAAAACGCATAAAAAATATATTGATGATTTGTATTATTCTTATGGTTATTACTTTGGAATGATTCATGTTCATCCAAAAAATAAAGAAAAAATTTACATTTATGGAGTGCCAATTTTAACTTCAGAAGATGGTGGTAAAACATTTAAATCTATAAGTAAAGAAAATGTACATGCAGATCATCATGCACTTTGGATCAATCCAAAACTTGAAGGACATTTAATTAACGGAAATGATGGTGGTGTTAATATAACTTATGATGACGGCGAGAGTTGGATTAAAAATAATCAGCCAGAAGTTGGTCAGTTTTATACCGTTAATGTTGATAATGCAAAACCATATAATGTATATGGTGGTTTACAAGATAATGGTGTTTGGAAAGGAGCTAGTAATAATAAAGAATCGAAAGCATGGCATCAATCAGGTTCTTACCCTTTTAAAAGTATTATGGGTGGCGATGGTATGCATGTTGAAATTGATAACCGAAATGACAGTATCGTTTATTCTGGTTTCCAATTTGGTAATTACTACAGAATTAATACCACAACCAACAAATCAAAATATATTCAACCTAAACATGATTTAGGAGATTCTCCTTATCGTTTTAATTGGCAAACACCTATTTTATTATCGTCACACAATCAAGATATTTTGTATTTGGGTAGTAATAAATTACACCGATCAATGAAACGAGGAGAAGATTTTGTTGAAATTTCAGATGATTTAACCAAAGGTGCTAAAAAAGGTAATGTGCCTTTTGGAACCCTGACTAGCATTTCCGAAAGTAAATTTAAATTTGGTTTGCTTTACGCAGGAAGTGATGACGGATTGGTTCATGTTACCAAAAACGGAGGAGGAGATTGGACAAATATTTCTAAAAATTTACCACAAAATTTATGGGTATCACGAGTGATTGCATCACAACATAAAAAAGAACGTGTTTTTATTACTTTGAATGGATATAGAGATGATAATTTTAAACCTTATGTTTTCACTTCTGATGACTATGGAAATACTTGGCAAAGCATTAATAAAAATTTACCGGATTCTCCAGTCAATGTGATTAAAGAAGATCCTACAGATGAAAATATTTTATATTTAGGAAATGACCAAGGAGTGTATATTACTTTTGACAAAGGTATGAGTTGGAGTGTTTTAGAAGCTGGTTTACCAAAAGTAGCCGTACATGATTTGGTTATTCAAAATGAAGCTCAGGATTTGGTTATTGGTACACACGGTCGTTCAATTTATATAACAAATATTTCTGCATTACAGCAATACAAGAATATTAAAAATAAAGATTTAGAAATTTTAAACATAAAAGATGTTAGCTATTCAAGTCGTTGGGGAAGCTCATGGAGTAGTTGGTCAGAACTTAACGAACCAGAAATTATAATACCTTTTTATACTTTAAAAGCAGAAAGCAAAAATATTGTGATTAAATCAGAAGATGGAATAGTATTAAATACCTTAAATACCAACGCCGAAAAAGGATTTAATTTTGAAGTGTACGATTTGACTTTTTCAGAAAAAGGATTGAAATCATATCAAAAAAAGCATAAAAATGTAAAAATAGAAAAACGAAAAAACGAAAAATACTATTTAAAAAAAGGCAAATATACTATTGAAATAGACGGTGTTAAAAAACAATTTAAAATTAAATAAGTTGTTTTTGTGAAATGAAAAATATATGGTTTCTTTTTTTGTTTATTTCTTTAAATTCATTTGCACAATCAAATGTAAAAAGTTTTTTTGAATTGTCATCTCCAGAAAGATGGTGGGTTATTTTTCATCCTTTTAAAGCAAAAAAAGCTTTTATTGTTTCTAAAAATGCCATTCATATTACAGATTCAATAGCAAAGACCAAAATTTTAGATAACGATAAAAATGGCGGACAAATAGATGCATTTAAGCATAGTTTTTGGATGGTGAGGTTAACCCAAAAAATTAGATATAGACCTGCTATAAAATTGGGTAAAGCCCATGAGAAAGGAAATTATAAATCTTATAAAAAAAACAAATTTGAAGATGGTTTTCTGCCTGATAAGGCCTCTTCTGAAATGGATTTGTACAATAATGAAATTGGAGCTCAAATAGCAATAAACAAAACTGAATTAAAAAGAGAGAAAGTCATAGATATAATTATTGTAGAGATAAAAAACGGAAAAATGCAAATTCTTAATAAAGATTCTTTTGGTAATTTTTTAACTTGTGAAGGAGAAATTATACCATTGGAATCTTTAAAAGGTAAATGGGAAAATGCAAAGTGTTTGATTTCTTCAGATAAAAAGTGAAATGGTCAATAAGTTTGTTATAGTCAAAGGATG
>JAUWLK010000115.1 GCA_030613745.1 Flavobacteriaceae bacterium
AAAACCTAATTCAGAATTTTGTAAAAATTTCTTTTCAGAAATATGGATATAATTTAATTGACCACTATTTTCAATAGGGTTTATATTTTCTTTTAAAAAAGATGCTTTTTCACGAGGATTTGGCTCTGTAGCCCATTTCCAGTGATTTTCATTGCTCCAAAATTTTGCCTTTTTAAAGGCTGGTTCATAACCGGTCTTATCTTTATTCCATTGTATGCTTCCACCACAATGGTCAAAATGTAAATGGGTTAAAAAAACATCTGTAATATCATCACGATGAAATCCGTTTTTTGCCAATGATCCATCTAAAGTAGTATCCCCGAAAGGGAAATAATAACTGAAAAATTTTTCATTTTGTTTATCTCCTGTACCGTTATCAATTAAAATTAAGCGATTACCATCTTCAATTAACATACATCGTAATGCCATGTCAATAAGATTGTTACTATCTGGTGGATTGGTTTTTTGCCATATTACTTTTGGTACAACGCCGAACATAGCTCCGCCATCTAATTTAAAATTTCCGGTTTCAATAGGGTAAATTTTCATAGATTTTTGATAAGACATGCAAATATGCGAAAAATTGGCTAAATCAATGTTAAAGAAAACAAAAAAACCTCAATTTAGAGTTATACTAAAATGAGGTTTAACTGAGGCGTCAAGCGGATTCGAACCGCTGTGGGAGCTTTTGCAGAGCCCAGCCTAGCCACTCGGCCATGACGCCAAAAAATCAGGTTGCAAATTTAACTAAAAAATTACATTTTACAATTAAAAATTTTAGTATTTACTTATTTTCTAACAAATATAATTTAGTAGTTAACCTGGTTTTATACCCTTTTTTATTTTTATTGATATAATTGATATCAAATTGCTCAATAAGTTTGTTGTTGTATTTCTGTTTTAATGAATTAGAGATACTATCATTTATTAATAATCCAAAAGTATTTTGCTGAGGTAAATCATTTAATCTTTTAACTCTTTTTACCGGTTCACCCAATTCCCAAATAAGCTCAGGTGATATTTTGTCAATGGAGTATAATGAAATGTTTTTAGTAGTATTATTCTGCCTTAATTTACTAATATTATTAAAATCAGGATTATCATATAAAGTTTTTGCAAGTGGCAATCCTAAAACCATTATAAAACACATCATAGCAATATTTAAATAAAAAGCTTTTTCAAAATCATTTCTTTTAAGATACACTAAAAGTAAAATTCCAATAGTAAATAAGGCAATTGATGTTGCGATAAATGAAGTGTAAAATCCATCTAATTTTTCCCCTAAAAATAAATATCCTCCAACAGGAAAAGCCAAACAAATAATAGCAATTAGTCCAAACCCAAAATAAGCAATATATTTATCAGTTTTAGATAATTTATTTCTTTTTTGAATTAGATATTTAATATAAAAACTTGTATTTAAGGCTAATGGAATTAACACAGGAAGTAAATACCGTGATTTCTTTTCTGGAATTACAGATAATAAGATAACAGTAATAATTGTCCATAAAAATGTAAATTGATAAGTTTTTATATCAGTAACACGTTTTTTCATATATGGATATAATAAACCAATAAAAGCAAAAAATGTCCATAAACCTGATTGTGTAAAAAAGCTCCAATAATAATAAAATGGACGTATATTTCTATTTGACCATGCAGCAGTTTCTTTGTCGGCAATTGCTTCTGCAGAAGAACCATCAGTTAAATAGATATATATTCCCCAAGTTAGACCAACCACAATAAAAAGGAAAATACTTACAAATAGTGGAGTCCATTTTAGTTTAAAATTTTTGAATTTAAATACAATTCCATATGCAATTAAAAAGGGTAAAAGTAAAGCGAAATGTGAAACAGGGCCTTTGCTCATAAAGGAGAGCCCTAGAAAAACACCAGTAATAATCCAATGTTTCCAGATTGCAAAATTACTTTCTAAAGCTAGAAAAAGATGATAAATTCCAAAAAGCATAAATGCATGAGCAAAAATATCCCACTGACCATTTCTACCAGAAAAAATAATATAAAAGGAAGTTGCTAAAACTAAAGCATTAATTAAAGCTTGTTTTTTATTTTGAAATATTTTTATAGAAAAAAAGTAAGAGGTTAAAATTAAAAACGTTACAGATAAAACTGCAGGTAACCGCAATCCGAATAAACTTTTTAAACCAAAAATTGAAGCGGAAAATGCTGTTAACCATGTTGGAAGAGGAGGTTTTTCATAGCGAGGTTCTAAATTCATTGTTGTATGAAACCAATTGCCATAATGTAGCATTTCACGGGCAGTAATAAAATTACGAGCCTCCATGATATTCACGTAAATTACATCTAAATTACTAAAGAAAATAGCTAAACACACAAGCAGAATTATAAAGATATTTTGTTTATGATTCATTTTGTTTTTTTGATTTATGTATTAGCAAAATATTTCTAGAGTAAACCAAAATACCAAATATGTGACCTGTAAAAAGTACAGGATCTTTTCTTAATATCGCATAAATCAAAATCATTATTGATCCAGTTATACTTAACAACCAAAACCCTAGAGGCAGGGTAGATTCTTTTTGTTTTTCAGAATAGAGCCATTGATAAATAAAACGTAAAGTAAAAATAATTTGAGCGACACTGCCTAAAATTATTAACCAAACAGGTATTTGTTCATTTTGTAGTACTCTTTGTATATCAAATTGATTATTATTATAGGAGTAAATGACAAGAGTAAGAGGAAATAAAAATAAAAAAACACGAAAAAATTTATGTAATTTTTGCCATGAACCTTGTAATTGTAAATTTCTGATATATATAAAATAGGTTAGTACTTGACCAAGCATTATTGCAAAATCATCTCTAAACCAACCATATATAAATAGTAAAAAGGAAGCAAGTAAACTCAATTGCCAAAACAATATTGGTGTTACAACTTTTTTTACTTTTTCTGATTGGATCCATTGAATTAATAAGCGAGATGAAAACAAAAGTTGAGCTAGAAATCCAATACTGTAAATTAACCAAGTACTCATGAAATAATATTATCTTTTTTGGATGAACTTTTAACTTCGTAATTTATATATTTTTTTTTCATCCATAAATAAGCAAAACAATCAACCAAAGGTCCAAATAATCTATTCCATAAATGATATTTTGCTTCGCCTGCAATACGTGGAAAATGTTGAACAGGAATTTGTATTATTTTACCTTTTTGTAAAAGAATCATTGCAGGTAAAAAACGGTGTAATCCTTTAAACATAGGGATTTTTTTAGCATAATCTGTTTTGATAATTTTTAGTGGACAACCAGTATCATCCATTCCATCGTTTGTAAAAGCTCTACGAATAGAGTTTGCAATTGTAGAGGACATATTTTTTGTGAAAGAATCTTGACGGTTAGATCGTACTCCCGTAACCAAATCATATTCATCAATATACTCCAATAGTAAATTAAAATCTTGTGGTGTTGTTTGTAAATCAGAATCAATATATCCTACAAAATCACTTTTAGTAAAATCAAACCCTGCCTTGATAGCAGCACTTAATCCTTTGTTTTCTTTAAAAAGTAAATAATTATAGTGTTTGTTTTTTGTACAAATATGTTCTATAATTTTCTGACTTCCATCAGTTGAACCATCATTTACAAATAAAATAGATGCAGATATAGGGCAATCCTTAATGTATTGTGAAAGTTCTTTTTCAACCCTATGAAGGTTGTCTTTCTCGTTGTAAACAGGTACGATTATGGTAAACGTTTTAGACATACATTTTAAAAGTAAAAAATTATCTTTTCCTTTTCATAACAATGGAAACCGATTCTACATTACCCCCAATAGGCGGATTTAATTTTGAGACTTTGACTTTAACTTTCTTTACTAAAGGAATTTCAAATAATATTCTATCTAAAATTTTATCAGCAACAGTTTCTAATAATTTTGTTCGAATTCCCATTTCTTCTTTTACAATTTTATTTAAGTGAACATAATCAACAGTATCACTTAAATTATCAGTTTTTGCTGAATTTTTCAAGTCTGCTTTAACGGATAGATCAACACTATAATCTGATCCAATTTTACCTTCTTCAATTAAACAGCCATGATAGGCATAAACTCGAATATTTTTAATTTTAATTGTTCCCAAAGAAATTTTTTAGCAAATATACTATAATGCTGTTTTTTATCTCAATTGTAAGCTCTAAATTTATTTTAAGTAAGAAACATTTTGATATAGCGTCTATTACCCTAAATTTATAAAATATAATTCTAAACAAAATTAATGAAATGAAAGTAAGAGAAAAATTTATCATTTTATCTATTGTATTAATTGTAGTTATAATCATAATTGCACAATTTTGGACTCCAATATGGTGGGGCTTTGTTGTTATTGGTCCTTTAATTTTAATGGGAATTATAGATATAATTCAAAAAAAACACGCTATTAAAAGAAACTTTCCCGTAATAGGAAGAATGCGTTATTTGTTAGAAGCTATTCGTCCAGAAATTATGCAATACTTTGTTGAAACAGATACCCAGGGAAGACCTATAAATAGAATTTTTAGAACACTTATATATCAACGTTCAAAAAAAGTAAATGACACTACGCCTTTTGGAACTCAAGCTGATGTATATCGTGCTGGATACGAATGGATGGATCATTCAATGTATGTTCAAAATACATATGATAAGCATGATTCTCCAAGTATATTGATAGGTGGAAAAGATTGTAAAAAACCTTATAATGCTAGTTTGTTGAATATATCAGCAATGAGTTTTGGTTCTTTAAGTAAAAATGCAATTTTAGCATTAAATAAAGGTGCAAAAATTGGAGGGTTTGCTCATAATTCAGGTGAAGGAGGTCTTAGCCCTTATCATTTAAAACATGGAGGTGATTTAATTTGGCAAATAGGAACAGCATATTTTGGATGTAGAACAAATGAAGGTAATTTTTGTCCTGATACCTTTCAAAAAGGAGCTAGAAAAGAGCAGGTAAAAATGATTGAAATTAAATTATCTCAAGGCGCAAAACCCGGTCATGGTGGTGTTTTGCCAGCAATAAAAAACACAGAAGAAATAGCTGAAATAAGACATGTAAAACCACACATTGATATTTTATCTCCACCATCGCATTCTGCTTTTTCAAATCCCTTTGAAATGATGGAGTTTATAAAGCAATTGAGGGAACTTTCCGGTGGTAAACCAATCGGTTTTAAATTGTGTGTTGGTAAAAAAGAAGAGTTTATAGATATTTGTAAAGCCATGATTGAAAAAGGAATTACACCTGACTTTATTACTGTTGATGGAGGCGAAGGAGGTACTGGAGCTGCACCGGTTGAATTTTCAAACTCTATAGGTATGCCTCTTAGAGAAGGTTTGGTTTTTGTACATGACACATTGGTTGGGTTTGATTTAAAAGATGAGATAAAAATTATTGCTTCAGGTAAGATATTTTCTGGTTTTCATATGGTTCGAGCCAAAGCTTTAGGAGCTGATTTGTGTAATAGTGCAAGAGCAATGATGCTTTCTGTTGGCTGTATTCAAGCAAGGGAGTGTAATATAAATACTTGTCCTACTGGGGTTGCCACGCAAAACAAATCATTGATGAAAGGATTGGTAGTTGAAGAAAAATCTCAAAGAGTTGCTAATTATCACGATGAAACAATTCATAGTTTTTTAGAAATGATTGCTGCCGCAGGATTAAAACATCATGATGAAATTGAGCGCAAACATGTTAACAGAAGAATAGGAATGCACACTATTGCAAAATATAATGAAATTTATCCTGCAATAAAAAAAGGTAGTTTACTTAATAAAGAAACCATACCAAATAGTTACAAAGAATTTTTTATTGATAAAGTACTAATAAATTAATATTTAGCGTCCTCAGGATAATTTGCCATAAATTCTTTTGCTTTATTAACCATATTTTTGCTGCCAACAAAAATAGGTACACGTTGATGTAATTCAGTAGGTTTTATTTCTAAAATTCTTCTGTAGCCATCACTAGCTTCACCTCCTGCTTGTTCGGCTAGGAAAGCCATTGGATTACACTCATACAATAATCGTAATTTACCTTGAGGTGCTTTTGAGCTTGTAGGATAAATATAAATACCACCTTTGATCATATTTCTATGAAAATCAGATACTAATGAACCAATATATCTGGCTGAATAAGGACGATCTTCTTCTTCTTCCTGACAATATTTAAGATAGTCTTTTACACCTTGAGGAAAATGAATATAATAACCTTCATTTAGTGAATATATATTGCCATCTTCAGGAAATTTTATATTCGGGTGTGATAAATAATAAACTCCTATTGCAGGATTTAAAGTAAATCCCTGTACTCCATTTCCAGTAGTATAAACCAACATTGTTGAAGTGCCGTAAACAACATATCCAGCAGCGACCTGTAAATTACCCGGTTGCATAAAATCTTCTTTGGTTACAGGTGTTCCTAAAGGAGTGACACGTCTGTAAATTGAGAAAATAGTTCCGACAGAAACGTTTACATCAACATTTGAAGAACCGTCTAATGGATCAATTAAAATAACATATTTATTATCATGTGATTTATTTTTACCTTCAATAATTACAAAATCATCTTCCTCTTCACTTGCAATTCCGCAAACAATTTCTCTATTTATTAGTGTACGCATAAAAACTTCATTAGCATAAACATCTAATTTTTGTTGATCTTCACCTTGAATATTAGTATTTCCGGCAGTTCCTAGAATATCAACCAACCCAGCTTTATTTACTTCGTGATTTACTACTTTTGAGGCTAACCTTATAGAGCTTAATAATAAGGAAAGTTCACCTGATGAATATTGAAAATCTTTTTGATTATCAATAATATACTCTCCTAAAGTTATATGATTATTCATGAGTTTTTTTAATTTGAGTTTTAGTTTGTTTATTCCATTACAAATATGGTTATTTTTGTATAAAAAATAACGAATATATGTCATTAAAATTGCGAAAAGCAATTAAAACTGATATGGAATCAGTTTTAATTTTAATTAAAGAGTTAGCAACTTTTGAAAAAGAACCTGATGCTGTTGAAGTAACTGTTGATGAATTAATTAAAGATGGTTTTGGTGAAAATCCGGCTTTTGAAGTTTTTGTTGCTGAATTAGATAATGAAATTGTAGGAATGGCTTTATTTTATCAAAGATATTCAACTTGGAAAGGAAAAACCATACACTTAGAAGATTTAATAGTAAAGCAAAGTCATCGTGGTAAAGGAATAGGTAATGCATTGTACACCAAAACGTTAAAACACGCCTATGACCTAGGTGTTAAAAGAGTAGAGTGGGCAGTTTTAGATTGGAATACAATTGCTATTGATTTTTATAAATCTACAGGAGCTACATTATTTAATGATTGGAGAGTTGTACAAATGGAAGGAAATGCTCTAAAACAATTCATTCAAGAATTGCAAATAGATTATTAAATAATTTTTAATTTAAAATAATATTTACTATCATTAAAATGAGAATATTTAAGTTTGGTGGGGCATCTGTAAAAGATGCCAGTGGCGTAAGAAATTTATTTAAAGTATTACAAAAAGTAGGTTATAATGAAGTGTTGGTGGTTATTTCGGCAATGGGAAAAATGACCAATGCATTTGAAGAAATTGTTAAGTCATATTATTCTAAAAAAGATGACTTATCATTTCAAGTTGATAAGGTCAAGACTTTTCATAAAGATATTGCGAATGAATTGTTTATAGATTCAAATCATATAATTTTTAATGCAATTAATGCAATTTTTGAGGATTTACAATTCTTTTTAAATCAAAATACATCAACAGATTACAATTATATTTATGATCAAATAGTAAGTAAAGCTGAAATAATTTCTACAAAAATTTGTAGTAATTTTTTGAATGATAATGGTATTGAAAATACATGGCTGGATGTTAGAGATTGTATTAAAACAAATAGCGAATTTAGAAGGGCAAAAGTAGATTGGAATAAAACTTGTAAGCAAATAAGTAAAAACCTAAACAACTCACAACTTTATGTTACACAAGGTTTTATTGCCAGTGATGATGAGAATAATACAACAACTCTTGGTAGAGAGGGATCTGATTATACTGCCGGAATTTTTGCATACTGTTTACATTCTAAAGAAGTTATTAT
Source organism: Flavobacteriaceae bacterium (assembly GCA_030613745.1). Classification (GTDB taxonomy): domain Bacteria; phylum Bacteroidota; class Bacteroidia; order Flavobacteriales; family Flavobacteriaceae; genus Lutimonas. Next base: position 8,128 of record JAUWLK010000115.1, read on the forward strand.
TTTTAAAGATGTTGCAGGTGTTTTAAATGCTGATCCAAGAATTTTTAAGCAAACTGTATTGTTAAATCAAATATCATATAAAGAAGCAATTGAAATGGCTTTTTATGGAGCATCTGTTATTCATCCTAAAACATTACAGCCTCTACAAAAAAAAGAAATTCCTTTATTTGTTAAATCGTTTATAAATCCT
>JAUWLK010000034.1 GCA_030613745.1 Flavobacteriaceae bacterium
TTGTTATCATTAGAATCAACTATTGCAAACAAAAAAACATTCAAAAAACCAACAATTTCAATTATTCCTAAAGAAGAAGAGGAAGAAGATAATTAAAAAATAAACAAATGAAAGGAATCATATTAGCTGGAGGTAGTGGAACTAGACTCCACCCTGTAACACTAGCCGTAAGTAAGCAATTATTACCAATTTATGATAAACCGATGATTTATTATCCTTTATCGGTTTTAATGCTTGCCGGAATAAAAGATATATTAATTATTTCAACTCCTTACGATTTACCTTTATTTGAACGCCTATTGGGTGATGGAAAAAACTTAGGCTGTAATTTTCAATATGCTGTACAAGAAATTCCTAATGGATTAGCGCAGGCATTTGTAATTGGAGCAGATTTTATTGGAGATGATGATGTTGCTTTAATTTTAGGAGATAATATATTTTATGGATCAGATTTAGAAAAACGTTTAAAAAAAGCTTCAAATCCTAAAGGTGGAGTTGTTTTTGCTTATCATGTTAATGATCCGGAAAGATATGGCGTTGTTGAATTTGATGATAATAATAATGTAATCTCTATTGAAGAAAAACCTGATAAACCTAAATCAAATTATGCTGTTCCTGGAATTTATTTCTATGATAATTCTGTAATAAACATTGCTAAAAATTTAAAACCATCAGCACGTGGAGAATATGAAATAACCGATGTAAACAAAGAATACTTAAAACAAAATAAATTGAGAGTAGGAGTTTTTGGCAGAGGTACTGCTTGGTTAGATACCGGTACTTTTAATTCTTTAATTCAAGCGCAACAATTTGTACAAGTAATTGAAGAACGTCAAGGTTTAAAAATAGGTTGCATTGAAGAAGTTGCCTATAGAAAAGGGTTTATTGATGCTAATCAACTCAAAGAAGTAGCTAAACCATTATTAAAAAGCGGTTATGGTGAATATTTGCTTAGTATAATAAAATAATTATTCTTTCTCAATTTTATAGCTTTGCTTATCTTTGCAGCTCAAATTTTTTAAGATGAAACGACTTAACGTAGCTGAGCTTTTACAATCAGAAAAAAAATTACAAGAAATAACTATAAAAGGATGGGTAAGAACATTTAGAAGTAATAGATTTATTGCTTTAAATGATGGCTCATGCCTTAAAAATATACAGTGTGTTATTGATTTTGAAAAAATAGATGAAAATATTTTAAAACGTATCACAACTGGGGCTGCAATTTCAATAAAAGGCACCTTAGTTGAAAGTCAAGGAAAAGGACAATCTGTTGAAATTCAAATTACAGAAATTGAAATTTTAGGGGATTCAAATCCTGAAGAGTATCCAATTCAACCAAAAAAACACAGTTTAGAATTTTTACGTGAAAATGAACATTAAAGAAACCGTACCAATACTTTTGGAGCAATAATGCGTGTTCGCTCAACATTGTCTTTTGCTGTACATAAATATTTTACAGAAAATGGATTTTACAATTTTCATGCAACAATAATTACAGGCTCTGATGCCGAAGGTGCTGGTGAAATGTTTCGGGTTTCTACCTTAGATATAAAAAACCCACCATTAAATGAAGAAGGTGAAATAGATTATAAACAAGATTTCTTCGGAAAAGAAACAAATCTTACTGTATCTGGTCAATTAGAAGCTGAAACTTACGCCATGTCATTGGGTAAAGTTTATACTTTCGGGCCAACTTTTAGAGCAGAAAATTCAAATACTTCACGTCATTTAGCCGAGTTTTGGATGATAGAACCAGAAGTTGCATTTAATGACCTAGATGCTAATATGGATTTGGCTGAAGACTTTATAAAAAATGTTTTACAGTATGTTCTTGAAAATTGTAAAGATGATTTGGCATTTTTAGAGCAACGTTTAATACAAGAAGATAAATCTAAACCTGCAAACCAACGAAGCGAAATGAATCTTCTTGAAAAGTTAAATTTTGTAATTGATAACAATTTTAAACGTGTTAGTTATACTGAAGCTATTGATATTTTAAGAAACAGTAAACCTAATAAAAAGAAAAAATTTAAATACCCAATTAATGAATGGGGTATTGATTTACAAAGTGAACACGAGCGTTTCTTGGTTGAAAAACATTTTAAATGTCCGGTAATTTTATTTGATTATCCTGCAAATATCAAAGCTTTTTATATGCGTTTAAATGATGATGAAAAAACCGTACGTGCAATGGATGTGCTTTTCCCTGGAATTGGTGAAATTGTAGGTGGCAGCCAAAGAGAAGAGCGTTTAGATAAACTCAAAGAAAAAATAAAAGCTTTAGGAATTGATGAAAAAGAATTATGGTGGTATCTAGATACTCGTAAATTTGGAACAGCAGTTCACTCTGGTTTTGGTTTAGGATTTGAAAGATTGGTGCAATTTACTACTGGTATGGGTAATATTCGTGATGTAATTCCGTTTCCCAGGGCACCTCAAAGTGCTGAGTTTTAATAAATATATAAAGCTTAAATCAATTAGATAAATTTTAAAAAAACTAATAAACATCACATTTTTTTGTAATTTTATCTTGAATGGATAATTCTTATGTTAAAGCAAAGTTTACATCTAAAATTACAACAAAAATTATCTCCACAACAAATTCAGTTGATGAAGTTAATTCAATTGCCTACTCAGGCATTTGAACAAAAGTTAGCACAAGAAATTGATGAAAACCCTGCTGTAGAAGAAGGAAAAGAAACCCTTGATGAGTTTCAAAATTCAAATCAAGATGAATATGAAGATTCAGGTACAGAAACAATTGAAACTGATATTAATATTGATGAATATTTAAGTGACGATGAAACTCCGAGTTATAAATTACAAACTAATAATTATAGTGCTGATGATGAAGACACTCGTATTCCTTACTCAGGAGGGATCACCTTTAATCAGCACTTAATCAACCAATTAAATACATTCAGGTTAAACAATCAAGAAATTCAAATAGCTATATTTATTGTTGGATGTATTGATGATAACGGATATATTCGACGTACACTAGATGATATTATTGACGATTTAGCCTTTTCAGAAAATATTTTTACTACAATTGAAGAAATAACAAAAATACTTGGAACTGTTCAACAATTAGATCCAGCAGGTGTAGGTGCAAGAACATTAAAAGAGTGTTTATTAATACAACTACGAAGAAAAAAAGAAAACCCTGAAAGAAATTTAGCTATAAAAATTTTAGATATCTCATTTAATCATTTCGTTAAAAAACATTACAAAAAATTATTACTAAAGTTTGACATTACTAAAGAAGAATTAAAAAATGCAATTAAAGAAATTGAAAAATTAAATCCAAAACCTGGAAATTCCTTTTCAGGAAATTTAACTGCTGTTGAACATGTTGTTCCTGATTTTACTATTAGAATTGATGAGGGAATTTTGGATTTAAGTTTAAATGCAAGAAACGCTCCTGATTTACATATATCAAGAGAGTATAACAATATGCTGAAAGGGTATGCTGAATCAAAAAATAAGTCAAAATCTCAAAAAGATGCTATTTTATTTATCAAACAAAAATTAGATGCTGCCAAATGGTTTATTGATGCAATAAAACAACGTCAGCAAACATTAATGCTAACTATGAATGCAATAATGTATTACCAAGAAGAATTTTTTTTAACAGGTGATGAACGTAAATTAAAACCCATGGTTTTAAAAGATATTGCCACCAAAATCAACATGGATGTATCAACTATTTCACGTGTAGCCAATAGCAAATATGTTGATACACCTTATGGCACTAAGTTGATCAAAGAATTTTTTTCAGAATCGATGAAAAACGTACAAGGTGAAGATATCTCAACTCGTGAAATCAAAAGTATTTTAAAATCTGTAATTAAAAATGAAGATAAAAAAAAGCCACTAACAGATGAAAAATTATCTGCTTTATTAAAAAATAAAGGCTACTTAATAGCTCGAAGAACAGTTGCTAAATATCGTGAACAATTAGATATTCCAGTAGCAAGATTAAGAAAAAAAATATTGTAAACTATGCTATTTTTTAAATTTATATCTTATGTTTTTCACCCTCTCTTATTTTCTTTTGTAGGTAGTTTTTTATTTCTTTTATTAACACCCAAACATATAGCAAAGAGACAAGAATACATTATACTTATAGTTATATTTATAAGCACTTATATTTTACCTATTTTTTTATTGACTTTATTAAAAAAAATGGATCTAATTAAAAATTATCATTTAAACACAATAGAAGAAAGAAAATTTCCAATAATATTTTTTATCATTTTGTCATTTATGATTGGCAAAATGTTATTAAATATCCAAATAGTTGATTTATTAGCATATTCATTTTTTGGGATAGCTTTAGCTTTATTATTTACTTATTTACTTTTTAAAACAAAAATCAAAACAAGTTTACATACTTTAGGAATGGGAGGTTTAATTGGTTTTGTTATAATAATGAGTATTGAATACCAATTAAATTTTAACATAATTATTGCTATTCTATTTATATTAACAGGTTTAATTGCAGTTTCTAGATTGAAATTAAAAGCTCATCTGGCAAAAGAAGTTTATATTGGTTTTATTCTGGGAATATTGACTCAATTATCAAGTTATCTTTTATATCAATTATGAATATATCAAAATATATAAAATATTAAACCCAAACGTAGATCTTTAATACCTATATCGTAGCTGTTGTTTTTTATATGACTAAATAATTCATTTAATCCATAATAAACATGAAAATTCCACTTATTAAATCCTGTTGACAATGTAAAACCGTAAAGAAATTTATTAATTTTTACAACATCTTCAACATCAAAATCCTCACTTTGTTTTAAATTTGAACTTGTAGCAAATACATATGACATTTTAAATCCTGGATATACCCTCCAAAACTTATATTTTATAGCTGTAGAATTTCGTAGTCTTAATTCCATAGGAAATTCAACAGCATGCATTGTAATTTTATTACTTTTTAGTTCATTTAAAGGTATTTCTTCAAGTATTTCAATATCTTCTTTTACATTAAAATAATACGTATTTCTTGCATAACCTAAACCTAAGCCAAAACCTAAATTACGCTCGGGATTAACAGGCAAATCTTTAATAAATCCGAAACCTAATCCATACGAAAATCCTGTTTGCGAAATTTGTTCAGGAAGCTCTAAAAGTTTGATATAAGTTAGGTTTATATAAAGTTGATCTTCTAAATACTTATTATCTACAAAAGTACTATCGCTTTGTGCATGCAAAAAATAAATAGAAGTAAAGAAGAAAAAAAATGCAATCTTTCGCATAGTATATTTTTGAAAAACCAAAGATACCTTTTTAAAAAAGAATTCCCAAAGGCTATAACTAAATCCAATTTAAAAATAGATTTATCTATAAACTCTTATCAATAAACAAGAACTATACCTATGATTAATTTTATAAATTAATATTCAATTTATTATTAAGAATTCTTTTAAGTTCCTTAGTTGTTTTAGGATCTATCAAATTCAAGGCTTTTACATTGCATAATTTTTCAATTAATTCAGCACCAGCAAAAGTATTGGTAGCAATACCACTCACTATATCAGGTTTTAGATTAAAACTTTTCATAACACCGTATACTGCATAGGGATCAGAAGCACATAAAATCGTACATTTTATATTATCTTTAAGTTCTTCGAATGCAATATCACCATTATATGGCTCCAAAGGTGATGCTCCAAGTTCAATTACTGCAATATCAGCATTTACTGAGTTTATTGTACTAAGTAATTGAACAAGTTTTTTTCTGAATTTTTCGCGTGGATAAATAGTTGATGGTAACCCAATATTAACAAAGTCAAATATATAATTTGCTCCTACATCTTTTAAAGATAAAATATCTCTATACCTACTGGCACCTGTTAACTTGCCTGCAACTATTTTTAAACCTGCTCTTTTTAGATGATTAACAACAATCCTGGCTACAGTTGTTTTACCGGCAGACATTGATGTTCCTACCAATAAAATCACTGGTGTTTTGAACTTGGAAAATTTAACATCGTGTACATAATCATCCATTGTACAAATTTTTTCACCTCTTACTGCGTGACCTATATATTGTACTTCAATAAGATTAGGAAGATAAACTGATTTTGAAGTACATTTTCCAAATAATCCAGCACCGGTTAAAATATGCATTTTACCATCCTCTTCAACTTCTTTCCATGTACCGGTAGCTTCTAAAGTTGCATATCTCTCACCCAAAGCTCCTACAACCAAATCTTCTTTCATAATACTTCTCATTCTGCCATTAATTAATTCTATTTTAAGAATATCACTTCCTGTATCAGTGATTTTCCCAACTACATAATCACCGGTTTTCCATTTAATTTTATCTAATTTCTTAATAGAAAATGGTTTTTTGTCTAAATCAGAAATCCTCAGCATTGAAGTAAAAATATAACGTGAATCCATTTTTTTATAAATTTTTATGCATAATTATCATTTAAGGGGTTTGCCGTTAACAGTATTGTTAACAAAGCTGTTCGTTCAATTAATTTATCAATAAAGATGAATTCATGTCTTGCATGAGCTCCACCACCAGTTGTACCTAAACCATCTAAAGTTGCAGTAAACAAACTTGTTGTATTACCATCAGATCCACCACCTGCAGTTGATTCTTCCAATTCTAAACCAATCAATTCGCCCAAATTTTTTGCCATTTTCCAAAGTTTTTGGTTTCGATTGGTTCTTTCCATAGGAGGTCTTCCAAAATATCCATCTACTAATAATTCTATATCTTTATTAAATGGCTTTAGGCTTAAAATTTCTTTACTGATAAATTCTGCATCTTTATTATTATGTACTCTTACATCAATAACCGCTCTACTTTCAGCTGCTATTACATTAGCTGATGTTCCTCCTTCAATCATTCCTACATTTACAGTTATTCCTTTTTCAAAATCATTAAGAGAAAATAAATGTTGAATGTGATAAGAGAGTTCTTCAATAGCACTGACTCCCTTATCTGGATTTAATCCGGCATGTGCAGGTTTTCCTCTAACAGCTAAAGTAAAACGACCTATACCTTTACGTGCCGTTTTTAATTTTCCTTTCAAACCTAATGGAGGTTCTAAAATAAAAGCACGCTTAGTTATTTTTGAAATATTCTTAATCGTATTTGTTGATTCTTTACTTCCAATCTCTTCATCTGAATTGATTATTATCACTGGCGTTAAAAGACAATTCAATTTTAAATCTCTGATGGCTCGTAAAGAGTAAATCATTTGAGTTAAACCAGCCTTCATATCAAAAATTCCCGGTCCGGTAATTTTAATACTATCACTAGTTATAGGCATTTCTTTAATAGTATTCGTTTTCCAAACCGTATCACAATGCCCTAACATAAGCTGAATAGGATTGTTTTTTAATCTATTAAGAGGTCTAGCAAACAAATAACCACCTGTTTTCTTACCAGGGATATATAATACGTTATAATTGAGTTCTTCTAGTTCTGATTTTAACAAGTTAATAATTTTAACTTGTGCATTTGCATCTGTTGAAGGTGATTCTGCTTCTACAAGTTTTTTTAAAAAGAGAATCATTGAATCTTGATTTTCTTTTAAATAATTTACAATATGTTTAGCTTTTGATTTTTTCATGCTAAACTTTAATTTTTTATAACTCTATCGATGAAAATCTTTAGGATAGGGAAAACTAAATGTTTCTTTTATACTTGCAAATCTTCCTTGTGCTATATACGCCAAAAGAGGATTATCATAAATGTTTTTTTGTTGGGAAGCTTCATCAAATATTTTGTAATCTTTATGTACAAATGCCGCATCAATTTGTCCGGTAATGATACTGTAATCATCAAACCCATCAATTATTTTATGCAAAGTACATTCTAATAAAACATAAGAGTCAGCAATAAAGATATTGTCATTTTTTGTAGCTGGAATTGTAGGGATTTTCTTAACAATTTCTTTGGAGTATTGATTATCTTCACAACGGGGAATTGCAGCCAAAGAAGTTAATAAAATTTGATTTGGTCTAACAAAGCTTACAGTAAAATTATTTTCTTTTTTGATATTATGATAGGTTCTATGCCGTGGAGTACATACAAATCCCAAATAATTTGAAAAGCCAATTGGTGTAACCATATGTTTGGGTGATAAATCATATACATCGTTTTCTTTAGTACCAATAACAACTAGAGGGGCAACAGTATAAAAATCATCCCAAATGCATTCATTTACATTTAATGATATAAAGTCTTCAAAATTACTTTTTTCATTCATAACTCCAACTGCATTTTATCTATTTCACTTTCTTAAAGTTACGAAAACAAGGTCTATTTTACAAATATTTATATTAAAATAATTGTATAAAGAAAATGCGAGCCATAGCTCGCACTTTAATATATTCAAAAAAGTAAAAAAAATTATTCTTTTTTCTTTACTAATTTATCAACGTCTTCTCCTTCCAAAGTCTCTACTTCTACTTTTTTTTTACCATCAATAGTAGTTGTTGTAGTAATAGTTGCAGTTTTTTCACCAACATCTTTTACTTCAACTATAACTTCTTTCTCAACTTCTTTAGAAACTGTAGATTCTTCATGTAATTCAATTGTAGTATTATTGTGAGCTTCTACTTTATCTAAATTTAAAGCTATACTTGGTGCAATAACCAAAGCAACAACCGACATTAATTTTAATAAAATATTTAATGAGGGACCTGAAGTATCTTTAAAAGGATCACCAACTGTATCACCTACAATACCAGCTTTATGAGGCGCAGAACCTTTTCCGTATTCTACACCGTCAATTGTAACACCTTCTTCTATCATTTTTTTGGCATTATCCCATGCACCTCCGGCATTTGATTGAAAAATTGCCATTAATACACCTGTTACTGTTACACCAGCTAATAAACCTCCTAACATTTCAGCACCTCCAATGAATCCAACTAAAACAGGAGAAGCAATAGCTAAAACTCCTGGTAGTATCATTTCTTTAATAGACGCTTTTGTTGAAATATCAACACATTTATCATATTCAACTACACCATCAGCTTTTTCCAAAATAGCTTTCTCTTCAGGAGTAGCTTTTTCCATATCAGCTTCGTATTTTTTCATTATTTCCAAAGCTGCTTTTAATTCCGGAATTTCTTTAAACTGTCGACGAACCTCTTTAATCATTTCCATTGCTGCTCTACCAACGGCACTCATAGAAAGTGCTGAAAAAACAAATGGTAACATCCCCCCAACAAATAAACCAGCCATTACAGTTGATTTAGAAATATCAATTGTTGTAATATTGGCTTGTTGCATAAATGCTGAAAATAATGCCAATGCGGTTAGTGCAGCTGAAGCAATAGCAAAACCTTTACCAATTGCTGCAGTTGTATTTCCAACGGCATCTAATTTATCAGTTCTTTCACGAACTTCTTTCGGTAATTCTGCCATTTGAGCAATACCTCCTGCATTATCAGAAACCGGACCATAAGCATCAACAGCTAATTGGATACCTGTATTTGCTAACATACCTACAGCCGCAATAGCGATACCGTATAAACCTGCAAAATTAAATGATAAAATTATAGCAGCCGCAATTAACAAAATTGGAATAGCGGTTGACATCATACCTAATGCTAAACCTGCAATAATATTTGTAGCTGAACCTGTTACAGATTGATTTACTATTCTAGTTACAGGCATTGTGCCTGTACCAGTGTAAAACTCTGTGATCAACCCTACGCCTAATCCGGCAACAAGACCTACAATAGTAGCCCAAAACACTCCCATTGAAGAATATTCAATTCCTTTATATTCCCAGACTTCAGGTAAAAATTGTTGAATTAAAAAATATGAAGCAACAACCATTATAGCTGATGATAAATATTCACCAAGATTAAGTGCTGCTTGTGGATTACCTCCTTCTTTAACTTTAACAAAAAAAGTACCAATAATTGAAGTGATTATTCCTATTGCTGCAAGAGATAATGGTAATAATACTGCACCTAATTTAAAATCGGCAAAAGCCTCAATATTAAAAAATACAGCACCTAACACCATGGTTGCAATGATTGAACCTACAAACGATTCAAATAAATCAGCTCCCATTCCTGCAACATCTCCTACATTATCACCAACATTATCTGCAATAGTAGCTGGGTTTAACGGATGATCTTCAGGAATACCAGCTTCTACTTTACCAACTAAATCAGCACCAACATCAGCTGCTTTGGTATAAATACCTCCACCAACACGAGCAAATAAAGCAATAGATGATGCACCTAATGAAAACCCTGAAATTATGTTTAGTACTGTAACTAATCCATTTTTATCATCAACACCATATAACTTACTATAAAATAAAAATAAACTACTTAAGCCTATAACACCTAATGAAACAACACCGATACCCATTACCGCACCTCCAGAAAAAGCAACTTCTAATGCTTTATTCAAGGATGTACGAGCAGCATTTGTTGTTCTAACATTTGCTTTAGTAGCTATTCGCATTCCTATAAAACCAGCTAAAGCCGACATTAAAGCTCCAACTACAAATGATAATGCTACAAATCCACTTGAATTTTCTTCAGAATTACCTTTAAAAATTAATAAAACTGCTACTGCAATTACAAAGATTGATAGTACTTTGTACTCAGCCTTTAAAAAGGCCAAAGCACCATCACTAATATGTTTGGCAATTGTTGCCATTTTCTCTGTTCCTACTTCTTGCTTAGTAACCCAAGCAGATTTAAAGAACATAAATATCAAGCCAACAACTCCAGCGAGGGGTAATAAGTAAATTAAACTGTCCATTTTGTTTTTATTATGATTTTAAATTTTTGCAAAAATAGTAAAACTACTTTATATTATAAGAAAAGACTTAACATAAATATTAAGTCTTTTGTACCTTGGGAGGGAATCGAACCCTCACTCCGTTGCCAGAACTGGATTTTGAATCCAGCGCGTCTACCAATTCCGCCACCAAGGCAAATTTTGGAGTGCAAATATAAGTCATTTGTTTAAATTATTTTATTATTTTTAGAGCTTTTATTTATTAGAAAACAAATTTTCTATAAGTAAATTATATTATAAAAAGTTCTATATAAATACATTGACATTTGAAATAAATAATTAATTTTGCAAAAAAATAAACCAAAAACTACTCTCTAAAACACACAACTTTATGAAACTAAAAATTCCAAAACCAAAAATTTTTGCTTGTTCACAAAGCACTGATTTAGCACAAAAAATTGCTAATGAATATGGTTTAGAACTTGGAAAAGTCAATAAAAATATTTTTAGTGACGGCGAATTTCAAATTTCTTTTGAAGAATCAATTAGAGGTCGTAGAATATTTTTAATTGGCTCAACAATGCCTCCCAACGACAACTTAATGGAAATGCTATTGATGATTGATGCAGCAAAACGTGCTTCTGCTCGTCATATAACAGCTGTTATACCATATTATGGCTGGGCTAGGCAAGACAGAAAGGATAAACCCAGAGTTCCGATTGCAGCTAAAATGGTAGCCAAATTACTACAAGCTGCTGGTGCCACTCGTATAATAACCATGGACTTACATGCTGATCAAATTCAAGGTTTTTTTGAAATACCAGTTGATCATTTATATGCTTCAACTATACTTTTACCTCATATTGTAAATTTAAACCTAAATAATATAACCATAGCATCACCTGATATGGGAGGTTCTAAAAGGGCTTATGCTTATTCAAAATTTTTAAATAGTGAAGTGGTTATTTGCTATAAACAACGCAAAAAAGCAAATATAATTTCACATATGGAATTGATTGGTGATGTAACCGGGAGAAACGTAATTATAGTTGATGACATGGTAGATACTGCAGGAACATTAGCAAAAGCAGCTGACTTAATGATTGAAAAAGGTGCAATTAGTGTTAGAGCTATAACTACCCATGCTATTTTATCAGGAAATGCATATAATCGAATTGAAAAGTCAAGTTTAGAAGAATTAATTGTTACAGATACAATTCCTTTAAATCAAACAAGTTCTAAAATAAAAGTAGTATCTTGCGCCCCTTTATTTGCTGATGTGATGCATAAAGTTCAAAACAATACGTCTATTAGCGGTAAATTTTTAATGTAAACAATTTAATTTAAAACAATGAAATCAATTACAATCAAAGGATCTCAAAGAGAAATCGTGGGCAAGGTAGCTACCAAAGCCTTACGTAATGCTGGAAAGGTTCCTTGCGTATTATACGGAGGAGACAAAGCCATACACTTTTCAGCAAATGAATTAGCATTTAGTAAGTTAGTGTATACTCCAAATGTATATACTGCAACGGTTGAACTTGAAAATGGTGAAAAATATGAAGCTATTTTACAAGATATTCAATTTCACCCCGTAACGGATAAAATATTACATGTTGATTTTTATCAATTATTTGAAGATAAAGAAATTACTATGGAAATACCCGTTAAACTTACCGGTAATGCCCCTGGTATTGTTGCAGGTGGTGTCTTACGTTTTCCATACAGAAGACTTAGAATAAAAGCCTTACCAACTAATCTTCCTGACTTTATCAGCCTTGATATTTCAAATTTAGAAATTGGAGATAAAATATTTATCAAAGAAGTGATAAGTGATGAATTTTCTATATTACACCCTGAAGATACGGTAATATGTCAAGTAAGTATAGCACGTGCTGCTATAGTTGATGAGGTTGAAGATGAAGAAGGTGAAGATGAAGAAGGAACAACTGAAGGAGAAGAAGGAACAACTGAAGGAGGAGATAAAGCTTCACCTGAAGAAACCAAAGAATAAATTCAAATAATTTTTTGAAAAAAAAGCTGTCTGAAAAGGCAGCTTTTTTTTATACTTTTATGGAATGAATTTTTTTTCAAAATTTAAATCTATTTTTCTTTCAAAAAAGGATAAAACCGATAACATGAAAAAGTTTTTAATAATCGGATTAGGAAATATAGGCGAAAAATATAAAAACACTCGTCATAATATTGGGTTTTCAATATTGGATAAATCAGCTAAAAATGAAAAAATAATATTTGAAACCAAAAAACTAGGAGATATTGCAAGATTTAAATACAAAGGAAGAACATTTATTTTATTAAAGCCAAACACTTTTATGAACCTTAGTGGTAAAGCTGTAAAATATTGGCAAACCATTGAGAAAATTCCACTTGAAAATATATTGGTTGTTACGGATGATGTAAATATCCCTTTCGGAACAATTCGCTTAAAAAAGAATGGAAGTGCCGGAGGTCATAACGGAATGCAAAATATTCAGGATATTTTATTAACCAATAAATTTCCCCGGTTAAGAATTGGAATTGGTGGAGATTACAAAAAAGGTCAACAAATCGATTATGTTTTGGGAGAATGGACAGAAGAAGAGCAAAATAAATTACCAGAACGTATTGAAATTTCAACCAAAGCAATTAAATCATTTGCCCTGGCAGGATTAAACAATACCATGAATGAATTTAATGGCAAGTAATCATAGGTTTTATTAAAGAATGATCGGATGACTAATTCTTCAAAAAAATCACCCGCTCACTAATATAAAATAGTTTGTCTAACTTAAAAATTATTCCACCGTAACCGTTTACTGTTTCGTGTCTAAAGTTTTCACCCCTAATTACTTTGGGATAGTTTCTGGTGTAATATATTTATTCCGAAACTTAATTAAAGTATCTTTTTTCCATAGTTTTCCTCGTATAGTTTTGATTCCTTTATCATTAAGATAATCACAAATCTGTACGTTCGATTTACCACCTTCTTTTAATTTCTTAATTTTAATTATGGTGTTTTTGAGATATTCTTTATCGATATTTTCAGTTTTCTTAACAAACGTATGAATCAATTTCATACTCTTTTTACCTTCAATAATATCATATTCTAACATACCCTTTGTATCTCTACCCAGTCTTCTAAAATCATCGTCTACTAAACCAATAAAAAAGTTAATTTTCAATCTATGAGATTTTGAATTCTTATCATATTCAACTAAAATATTTTTCACAAATTTTCTAATCCAATCCCTTTGAAACTTTTTTGATTTTAATTTAATATTTGAAATATCCTTACTCATAATACGAACCCAATCAACAAATTTTGAACTATCTTTTAATATTGATAGTTCCCTATGTAAATCCTCTAATTCATCATTTTTCTTATAGATTTCCTTGTACGATTCTTTAATTATTTTTTTACCAATTGATTTTGAAGTTTCTTTGTTTGTTATCTGTACAGTAATTGATGCTATCAAATCTTCGTGTGATTCAATATTATTGGTTATACTTTTAATTTTCTTTCTAATTCTTTTAGATTTCTCTTTTGATATTTCTACATCCTTTTCTTTTTGATTAAGTAATTCGGTTCTATATTCTTCTCTTATGTTTGATGATTTTTTAATTAAATCAATTAGACTATTTAATACAAGTTCATCTGTTTCTTCAATTCTTAAACTTTTTTGTATTAAACATTCAGATTTAGAAATCTTCTTTTCATTAGTTTTCCATTGATGTTCAGTACATCTACCATAATAATGATTTCCATATCCTAAATCTTCTCTGTATCTATGTGATAGTTGTAGTTTACATTTATCACATTTTAGTAAACCACCAAGTAATGTTTCTTCTCTTATTTTACTGTTTCTAATTCTTAGTGTTGATATTTCAGTAATTCTATTTTGTACTATCTTAAATGTTTTATCATCAATAATTTTAGGAACTTTAACTTTTATTGGTTCTCCAATATACTTTATTTCACCATTGGGTAATTTTTTCTTCCAACGCCAAGTTTGTGTACCATTATACAAATCATTTTTCAACATCTTTATAATTGTTCCTAAACTCCAAGTTTTACTCCTTCTTGGTTTTATTTTAGTATTTCTATCTAACCACTTTCTAATTTCATTTGATGAAACACCTTTACCGTACTTGTAGAAGATATCCTTAATTATTTTTGATTCTTCTTCGTTAAGAACAAGGTTTTTTCCTTGAACAACAAACCCAAAAGGTATTGTACCCCCTACATAGGTATTACCTCTTAATAGTGAGTTTCTTTTACCTTGATTCGACCTCATCCTTCTTAGTTCGTTATCATATGTTGAAATAGCACCTAAAATATTTATTAAGAGTTTTTCTGTAAAATTTGATAAATCAGTAGGTGTTGTTGAATTTCCTTGATAAATTTTAACATCATATTTATAAAAAGTTTCAATCGTTTTATAATATGCAGATGAACTTCTACCTAATCTATCAGTATTGTAAACCCAAACATTTCTAATGGGATTTTTTTTATCCTCAATTCGTTTAATTAAATTAAAAAGAACCTCTCTTTCTTCAAGTTCTACATCATATGAAGATTGAACACCTTCATCAAATTCTTCAATATCAAATCCAAGTTCATTACATAATTTTCTACCAATATCCTTTTGGTTTTGTAACCCCTCACCTTTTCTAACTTGTTGTTCAGATGAAACACGAAATAACAAACCTATTATATTATTATCTTTCATAATGGAATTTTAACTGACTATTATTTTCACCTATAAAAGTAATTATTTAAATTATGAGTTGAAGATTTTTAATTAAAACTTTTCACCCCACTCGTAGTTGAGGTTGTATAAACTTCTTAATCTTTGAAACCGTATTTTTATTCAGATTACAAATCTTACAAACATGAGAACCCTTATATCCTTGTTCTAGTAATTCTATTGGTTTTTTATACTTCTCAATAAACTTGATTGTAGATTCTTTACCACGTTGTTTTCGATTCTTGTATTTACCGAGTGTTTTTGCTATCTCAATACCTTCCATCTGACGTTCTCTCCGTATCTCATTCTCAATTTCAGAGAACGAACCCATTACCGATATCATCATCTTAATGGTATAATTCATTTTACCATCAACTAAGGTTCTCATTCCAAGATTTTCAATATATAGTGAATCACCATTCGTATGGAAGAATTCAATTACATCTAAA